>JBBSPP010000054.1:0-10580 GCA_038258625.1 Chitinophagales bacterium | reverse complement strand
CGGCTATTTTTAGGGTTTTACCTTTTTTTGATTTTACATATAGCACCCCTGTTTCTGGGTCTTGATAATCAAGCTCACCAATGGCTTCTAAAATATGCCCGACCTCTTCATATTTTTCGCGCGAAGACTCGGCAGAATTTACTGATGGAATATGAATGATCGTTTTTTTATCAATATCCAATATTTCTTCTAAGGCCGACATTGGTTTGTCTGGATATTTTTTGAAGTAGCGCCCCGAATAAAAATGATAGCCAATGCCCAATGATTTTAAAAACTCATAACCATTTAGCTGTTGATAATAGGTATAGGTAACTTTTGTAAACTTTGCTTCATCTTCGGGCATAAGCACGGGAATATTATCGCCCCGGAAATACGAACCCGTCATGGCTACAATATGAGCGTTTGATTTGTTCATTATATTTTTGAGTACTTCGCCCAGTTTGTTATCGCCCTCTGCCGATACGTGATGAAACTCATCAATCGCTACCAAACAATCATCCAAAGCCTTGGGGTCAAGGTCGTACATGGCAAAGCGCAAGGTGGCGTGGGTGCAAACCAAAATAGATTCGTCCGAAGCCAAAAAATTATTGAATGCCGACACTTTACTTTTTTCCTCGCCGGGTGTGCAAAGGTTGTATTTTGGGTTGGGATTCCAATCGTCAAAAAAGCCATATTTTTTTAGCTCGGTATTGCTAAAGGATGCGCCAATAGATTTTTCGGGCACGGCTACGATTACCTTTTTTATACCCTGATGCTTTAGCTTATCCAAGGCAATAAACATTAAGGCGCGCGACTTGCCCGAGGCGGGCGGTGCTTTGATTAAAAGATACTGCGCCGTGCGTGCCTCATAAGCTTTCTCTTGCATCTCGCGCATACCGAGTGCACTTGTTTTTTTGCTTTTGCCTGTTTGAGCATATTGTACTTCTACTAAGTTGGGCATATTTTATTTCTTACTTTTTTTTCTTGTTTTCTTTTGCTTGGCAAACAGCGTATCTTTTTTTATCATCTCCTCGTATAGCTTAAACAGATACTCCAATCGTTCCGTATCATTTTTGAAAGGAGCCAAACGATAACATTGCTCCACGGCAATATCTAACTCTTGATGCGCTTTCTTTAATCCGCTGGGCATAGTATCAGGATTATAAAGTTGTGCCATCGTTTTACTTGGGTGTTTGGCGCGTTCATCAAGTATTGCAAAAACATATAGGTTTAAATTCTCTTTTTGCTTGTTGCTAATTTCTAGGAAGGGAAAGGTATTGTAAATAATTTCTTTAGAATATCTAATTCTAGTTTCTAATTTACCGCCTACCGCTTTTGCCCAAATCATATGAAGTTTGGAACTTAGTATTGCAAAA
Source organism: Chitinophagales bacterium (assembly GCA_038258625.1). GTDB lineage: Bacteria > Bacteroidota > Bacteroidia > Chitinophagales > Chitinophagaceae > JAGNRR01. The sequence continues at coordinate 9,225 of JBBSPP010000054.1, read as the reverse complement.
TGATATGGTAAGTAGTCATACATTACAAGCATACCATTGCTATGTATGGTATCAGATTTTCCAATTCCGATAGGTAAGTAAATTCTATTTTCTGAACTAGTAAAGGGAATAATCAAGGATTCTTTTTCTTTATACTTTCGATAAAAAAATCTATGAGGCACATCGGCAGCCTTTTGAGCATCTCTTCCGCCACTTTCTCTATATTCTTGACAGCTTAAGATTCGCTGCTTTATTACATCAATCATTTCCGCTTCAGTCACTTCAGAATCCTTAATCCAAAGACAATACCTTTCAACATCGTTTAAAAAATCATTCCCACCTACAAACCTTTTTATGTATTTTCCAGTTAATGTATTTGTATTAATGAAAAACTCCTTCTCGCTTGTATTTAGTATTAGATGTCCACCATCGATTCCACTACTGCCCAAAGCCATTTCTGGTAAGTTTGACATAGGTGTTGTCCTTTTTTTTACATAAATGTTCGTGCCGTTAGTAAGATAGGGACTAATATTTTTCACAACAATTTTTCTGTCGCAATCATACAGTATTTTTTCTTTAGTACTTTTGTTTTGCATCGCAATAATTACCACAGAAACCCCAGCATTTCCTTTTGCGCTATTTGACCAGCTAAAGGAAGTATAAGCATAATTTATTTCCACACTTTGTAGAATGTATGGCCAAATAAGACTTACTTGTTCTCCTTGGCATATAGAATTTGTTGAAACAAAAGCCAATCTAGAATTATTCCCTTTAATATAATCTGTACCCTTTTTAAACCAACAACTAATATAATCTAGTCTATTTACAGTTTTAAAACCACTGAATACATTAGCCATATCCTTTTTCTGTTCTGCATCCCAACCTTTAAATCCTAGATATGGAGGATTGCTAATAATATAAACTTCGTCTTTTTTAGTAATAGGACAAACCATTTTCCAATCGGTGCGTGTGGCATTGCCCGGGTGTATTTGCCCTGCTTCTTTTAGTGGGAGTATTGGTTTTGATTGTCCGTAGTCAAAGAGTTCATCTTCAAATACTTTGTTCATTTGGTGCTCAGCCAACCACAATGAGAGGATAGCCATTTCGTGTGCAAAATCATCAAGCTCTATACCATAAAACTGCGAGAGTTGTATTTGAGTAAACTCTATGCCAGGGTTCTTGCTTAGGGCAATTACCTTTTGCAATATTTTTATTTCCAATAAGCGAATTTCTTTGTAAGTAATAATCAAAAAATTTCCACTACCACAAGCCGGGTCAAAAAATTTAATGTTGGCTAGGCGTAGGTTAATGCTCTGAGGGTTTTTATATCCTCGGCATTTTCAAAAGCCTCGTATAACTCATCAAGGAATAATGGCTTAATGAGTTTTAGGATATTGGGCACAGAGGTATAGTGCATGCCCAAGTCGCTCCTATACTCTGGCACCACCACCGCCTGTATCATAGAGCCAAAAATGTCGGGGTTAATATCTTTCCAATTCAAACTGCCCAGCTCAACCAATAATTTGCGTGCCTTGCCCGTAAATAGTGGCGATTTTATTTTATCCTTAAATAGCCCACCATTTACATAAGGAAACTGCGCAAGGTATTTGGCAAAACCTTTGTCGGTCTGCGTATTTAGTTTATTAAAAACATCATTCAAAAAAATATGCGTGTCTTTGCCATTGGCATCGGTATGTTGTTCTAGCGTGTTGGTAAACACACTTTCTATTTCAAAAATGCCCGTGTCCTCGGCAAAAAAACAAAAAAGCAATCTTGATAAAAAGAGATTGAGTTCGTGGATAGCCTTTTTGGAATTGTAGGTTTCAGGATTTGCCTCAATGAGCAAATCATACAAAACCGCCATTTTGTAAGATGCATTTCTATCGGCTTCATTATCATTACTAGAATTATAAACCTCGCTACCCGACAGCGGCAAAAAAAAAGAATAATTTTCTGGCAAGTCTTTAATGGCAATATCGAGCGTCGTACCAATTTTTAAATCTTTGGCAACGAGTGTTTTATAATCCGTCAGTATCGCAAACCGAGGTTTGTGTTTAAGAATCCTTTTTTCTTTAGATACTTCATCTATCGAGCTAAGCAATTTTCCTTTTGCCTCTTCTTTAAAAAATACTTTGCTATTGTGCAGCACCTCTCCTTCAACCTTTGATTTATTAAAGTCCCCTTTTTTTATACGAGTGGTGGTGGTTTTAGATATGCCATAGGCTTGTAATAGGTCGTATATAAACTCCTCTTTATCAAAATTTTTGATAAGCGCCTTTACATTTTGTTCAATTTCTTTTGAGTTCATAGTATTAAAAAAAGGAGTGCTAAAAGTAATTGTTTTACAACTATTTAGATTCTTTGAAATGTATTATTAAGTAGCAACGAAGGAAACTAATTCTTTTAATGCCAGTAGCTTGTTTGTCTTAGTGCCTTATTCGTGCCAATCCCCACACCCTCCCCACATCCACTCCCCAAAAAAAGTACCTTCTCCCCACCAATCCCCAACAATAAAAAGCAATCCACAAAGCCTGCACACTTTATACAGTAAAAAATCAAAATCAATTCGTACCATTGCCCACCGTCCCAATTAAAATAAGCGTTCCAGCTATTTTAATTTTTGTGGATAAGAACTATACGTCAATATGATGTAATAAAGTGGGAAATTGTGTTACTTTGTGGGATAAAGGGAAAAGCTCCCCCACATACAATGCAAGGTTTACTAGGAGAATATGAAATTACGATTGACGCCAAAGGGCGGCTGAAACTTCCTGTGGGTTATTTAAAACAACTCAACGCAGGAGAAGATGCCGAATTTGTGCTGAGCCGTGGATTTGAAAAAAGCCTTTCTTTTTATACCCTCGAACAATGGAAAATAGTGGAAACCAAAATGGCCGACATTAATGAATACACCCCCGAGGGTCGAAAACTAAAACGCATAATGATGAGCGGAGCAACCAAGCTTAGCCCCGATAGTGCCGGACGAGTTCTTTTACCAAAACCGATGATAGAACACGCAGGCATGAAAAAGGATATTGTTTTTTCGGCACAGATGAACAAAGTGGAGATTTGGGATTTGGCTACCTATAAAGAGGTAACAAGTTTTGATGCCGACGAAATGAGCGAACTAGCAGGCAAGGTTTTAGGAAATGGTTTTACGAGCAGCCCTAGTGGCGGTTCTGAAATATAGATATATAGATGAGCAATAGCTAATTAGATGAATGAAAGAGCAACAGAAGAATTATGATGCGAAGACGAACAATTATCATAAATCTGTTCTTTTACAAGAGTGTATTGATGTATTAAACATTAATCCCGACGGTCACTACCTCGACGCCACTTTTGGCGGAGGAGGACATAGTGCCGAAATTTTAAAACGATTAGTAAATGGAAAACTAATTGTTTTTGATCAGGATAAAGATGCGGTACAGAACATCCCCACTGATGAAAAATTAATTTTCGTCAGAGAAAATTTTAAGTATGCAAATCGTTTCGCGCGGCTGCATCATTGCCTCCCACTACACGGTGTGCTGGCAGATTTGGGAGTGAGTTCGCATCAGTTTGATACTGCCGACCGAGGTTTTTCTATCCGTTTTGACGGAGACCTAGATATGCGCATGGATACACGACAGCCGTTTACCGCCGCTGATGTAATAAACAATTATGATGAGGGGAAGCTTCACAAGCTCTTTGAACAATATGGTCAGGTTACCAATGCCAAGACGCTGGCGGCGCGCATTGTGCGCGAACGCGGCACATCCCCAATCCGCACTACGCAAGAATTGGTGAATTTAGTTTCGCCAATTATTCGTGGCAAGCAAAATACATACCTCGCAAAAGTTTTTCAATCTATAAGAATAGAAGTGAACGATGAGCTAGGCGCGATGCGCGAATTGCTCGAAGGCGTAATTCCGCAATTAGCCATCGGCGGTCGGGTAGTAATCATTACGTTTCACTCTTTAGAAGATCAAATAGTAAAAGAAGTTTTCAAACAATTTTCGGAAACGGAAATGACAGAGGAAGAAAAACTACTAGGCAGAAGAACACAAAAAGACGATGATGGATTTAAACTAAAAATTTTTAAACCCATAAAACCAAGCACCATAGAACTCAAAGAAAACAACAGATCCCGCAGCGCAAAAATTCGCTATGCAGAAAGGATAAATTAAAAGTGAAAAAGGAATAAATAAATAAACGAATAAACAAAAAAAATGAAAACATCATCATGGCAAAAAAAGCTCGAGGAGCTGGGCATGGAGGGGTTAGTGAAAAACATTCCGCTAATCACTATTGTGATGATATTTTTTATCCTCAACATTTTTGTGGTGCATTATACTGAAAATACTATCCGTGCCTTAAACGAAAAAAGCACAGAACTCAAACAATTGCGCTGGCATTACATTGATCAAAAATCTGACTTAATGTATATGACAAAAGAAAGTGAACTGGCAAAACGTGCAATAAATCAAGGGCTTGATGTGCTTAGTTCGCCACCAAGTAAAATAGAAGTAAACTCCGAAAATCAAACCGACCAATGAGCGCAGATAAAGTAATACGGCTTCGAGTGTATTTATGTTTTATGGGCATGTGTCTTTTTGCGCTTGCTATTTTGGCAAAAGGCAGTATGGTAATTTTCAAAGAGGGGCCAGGCTTAAAAGCGTATGCAGATAGTTTATACACCGACGTAGAAATTTTACAACCCGAGCGCGGTAATATATATACCGAGGATGGCAGCTTGTTATCATCGTCCATTCCAGAGTTTGACATCCGTTTGGATTTAGTTGCCATTCCAAAAGATACGTTCAACAAATACATCAATTCGTTGTCTTCGGGCTTAGCCAAAATTATGGACAATGGCAAAACCACAGTCGATTTTCGTTATGAACTTGACGCGCAAAAAAAGAAAGGCAGCCGATATTATTTGCTGGCGCGAAAAGTGAATTATTCGCAGTACCTAAAAATTAAAGAATTGGAACCATTTGCAAAAGGCGCAAACAAAGGTGGTTTTATGGCGGAGGCGCGCATCAAGCGTATGAATCCATTTGGTATTTTGGCAAATCGTACTGTAGGAATTTTTAGAGAAAACGCCCAGAACGTAGGCCTAGAAGGAGCTTTTAACGAAAACTTAAAAGGAAAAGATGGCCGAAGAATAGTGCGGAAAATTGCGGGCGGCACCTACATGCCAATAGACGGCAGCGAAATAGATCCTATCAACGGCAAAGATTTAATTACCACATTGGACATGAATATTCAAGACGTGGCAGAAAATGCGCTGATGAAACAATTGGAAATTGACCAAGCAGCCTATGGCACGTGCATTGTGATGGAAACCAAAACAGGAAAAATAAAAGCGCTCGCCAACCTCGGCCGTCAAGAAGATGGCAGCTATTATGAAGATAAAAATTATGCGCTTTTAGGCATTGAACCTGGCTCAACCTGCAAAGTTATTTCGCTGATTTCGCTGTTGAATGATAACAAATTGGCCATAGATAATACCATAAATTGTGGAGCCGGTTCTTATACAATTGGTCGCCGCCGCGTTACGGATAGCCACCGTGTAGGTGTGGTAACGGTTGCCGATGCGCTAGCGCAATCTTCGAATATTGGTTTTTTCAAAATGATTTATGGCAACTATAAAGATGATAAAGATGCCTACATAAATAACCTAAAAAAATTGCATCTTGACCAACCAACGGGCATTGAAATTAATGGAGAAAGCAAAACAAATTTGAATGAAAAACGCATTCATGATGAGGAATATTTAATTGGCTCTATGGGTTATGGTTATGGTTTAAAAATTACGCCCATGCACTTGGCCATGGTTTATAATGCCATTGCAAATAACGGAAAAATGATGAAACCGTATTTGGTAAAAGAGGTAAAAGAATACGGCCAAGCAATTGAAAGTTACAAACCCGTGGTGCTAAATGCCAACGCCGTAAGCGTGAATGCCGTGCGCGATATTAAGGAAGCTATGCACGCGGTGGTGGAACGTGGAACGGGTAAGAAATTAAAAAATCCGTATTACAGTATTTGCGGAAAAACGGGTACAGCAAGGGTTGTGGACCAAGGAATAAAATATTCAGACAGGGTATATCACGCTTCCTTCATAGGCTTTTTTCCAAAAGAAAATCCACAATACACCATTGCCGTGGTGGTACGTACTAGCAAAGGTTCGCGCAATTATTTTGGTGGACAATTGGCACTACCTGTTTTTCAAGAAGTGGCAAATAGATTATATGCCACCCACGTAAAAACGCCGCAGACCTATGTAACCACAGATTCGTTGCACAGAACACCTGAGTTGAAAAAAATACAGGCATCACAGTTTTCTACCATCGCGAGTGCATTGGGAATGAAGACAAACAACGCGGCAACTAGTGGTTGGTTGCAATCTGCCAAAGAAAGTAGCGATAGAAAATGGGAGACCGAAGCGGTAAAATTTTCCAATTCTCAAGTGCCAAATGTAAAAGGCATGGGTTTGCGAAATGCCATGACGGTGTTGGAAAGTAGAGGCTTGCGAGTAATACCCGTAGGAAAAGGAAAAGTTGGCGCGCAGAGTATAGAACCTGGCGCGGATATAAAAGAAGGACAAACAATTACCATACATCTCGGATAGAAAAAAGTGAAAAAACTAAACGACATATTAAAAGGAGTTACGATTCTTTCTCAAAAAGGAGAGAGCGGAATTACTGTGCAAAATTTGCAGCTCGACTCGCGAGCTTGTAAAAATGGCGATGTGTTTTTTGCTATCAAAGGTTTTGAAACTGATGGTTATAATTATATAAATCAAGCCGTTGAAAATGGCGCGTCAATAATTGTGTGCGAAGTTTTGCCAACTGAAATTAAAGAAAATGTCACCTGCCTTCAGGTTGAAAATTCGGCCAAAGCTTGCGGCGAAATCGCGGCAAATTTTTATGATAGTCCATCTTCAAAGCTAAAGCTAGTAGGCGTTACAGGTACTAATGGAAAAAGTACTTGCGTGCATTTGTTGTATAGTTTGTTTACTTCGTTAGGAGTAAAAGTTGGGCAACTTTCTACGATAGAAAATGTAATTGCTGGCCAAGTTATTAAAAGCACACACACCACACCTAACGCTATTGAACTGCAAAAGTTACTTGCAAAAATGGTGGACGCAGGTTGCGAATACGCGTTCATGGAGGTAAGCTCGCACGCAATAAATCAGGAAAGAATTGCAGGCACAACTTTCGCGGGCGGACTTTTTACAAACATTACCCATGACCATTTGGACTACCACAAAAACTTTGACGAATACATTTCTGTAAAAAAGAAATTCTTTGATGATTTGCCAAAAGGTTCTTTTGCAATTACAAATGTAGATGACAAGCGCGGCGGCGTAATGTTACAAAACACCCAAGCGCGCAAACAAACTTTCAGCCTAAGAACGGTGGCAGATTTTAAAGCAAAAATTTTAGAAAATAATTTGACAGGATTAATTCTTTCAATAGATAATCAGGAAGTTCATTTCAAATTAATTGGCGAGTTTAATGCCTACAATATTTTAGCTGTTTATGCAATTGCTCGTTCGTTGGATTTTGACAAAATTGAAATCTTGCAACATTTAAGTGCACTTGCAGGTGCGCAAGGCAGATTTGAAACCATCCAATCCGAGCGTGAAAATATCATGGGCATTATTGATTATGCCCATACGCCTGATGCGCTAATAAATGTGTTGGCAACCATAAATAAATTACGCACTACCAATGAAACTTTATACTCAATAGTAGGCTGCGGTGGCGATAGAGATAAAGCCAAGCGTCCACTGATGGCACTCGTAGCGTGCGAACATTCTGATAAAGTAATTTTTACATCAGACAATCCGCGCACCGAGAACCCCGAAAATATACTCGCTGATATGGAGGCTGGCGTACCTGCCAATTTGAGGAAAAAATATTTGACAATTGCAAATAGAAAAGAAGCAATAAAAACAGCTTGTGGTTTTGCGCAAAGTGGCGACATAATTTTAGTAGCCGGCAAAGGCCACGAAACCTACCAAGAAATAAATGGCGAGCGATTTGATTTTGACGATAAAAAAATATTAACGGACTGCTTTAAACTAATGGAAAAATAACACTTCACTTCGTCCCGATAGATATCGGGATTAGGGTGTAAAAAAATAAAGAAAATGCTATACTACCTATTTCAATACCTAAAAGAAAGTTTGAATTTTCCGGGCGCGGGGGTGTTTCAGTTCATCTCGTTTCGCGTGGCGTTAGCATTAATTTTTTCGTTGTTGATTGCGCTGTTCTATGGTAAACGCATAATTCGGTTGTTGCAAAAAATGCAAGTTGGCGAGCAAATTAGAGACCTTGGATTGGCAGGTGAAAAAGTAAAACAAGGCACGCCAACAATGGGTGGCTTAATAATTATTTTAGCCATCATTCTACCCACCCTTTTACTTACACGGATAAATAATGTGTATGTGGTGCTCATGCTCCTCTGCACGGTATGGCTTGGTGCCATTGGGTTTATTGATGATTATCTTAAAAAGTTTAAGGCAAACAAAGATGGCCTGAGCGGAAAATTTAAAGTATTGGGTCAGCTAGGTTTGGGTATCATTATTGGCGCCACCATGTATTTTAATGATAATGTTTGCATTGAGCGCGAAACGACCAACGGTCTTTCGCCTATTTATAGTCAGCAAGATAAAGTAGTGAGTGCGGAATATGAGCGCACAGAAAATGGTACAACGGGTTCGTACGTAAAAGTTCGCTCGGCGGTTACTACAATTCCTTTTACAAAAAATCATGAGTTGAGCTATGCAAAAATTTCCTCAGTTTTTGGCGAGGAAGCCGAAGGTTATTTAACGCCACTCATTTATATATTGGTGGTTACGTTTATAATTATCGCAGTTTCGAATGGTGCAAATCTCACTGATGGTATTGACGGATTAGCTGCGGGCACAAGTGCCATCATGGGTATATGTTTGGGCATTTTTGCTTATGTATCGGGCAACTTTTATTTTTCCGAATACCTCAATATTATGTACATCCCGCACCTCGGCGAGCTATCTGTTTTCATAGCGGCATTCGTTGGCGCGTGCATCGGTTTCCTTTGGTACAATAGTTTTCCTGCCCAAGTTTTTATGGGCGATACGGGTAGCTTGGCGCTTGGCGGTATTATTGCATCGCTTGCCATCATTGTACGCAAAGAATTATTAGTACCTATCATCTGTGGTATTTTCTTAATTGAAAACCTAAGTGTAATCATTCAAGTAAGCTATTT
>JBBSPP010000053.1:0-10593 GCA_038258625.1 Chitinophagales bacterium | reverse complement strand
ACAAATTTTCCGCCGCCTACTTGGTAGGATTTTTGCTCAATACTTTCTTGAAAAAACATACCGGCCAGCACGCCTTCTTTTTTGTAATCTTTAAAATCCTCTTGTCCCACTTTTACAACCAAGCCACTATTCGCAAACGGATTATTTCTTTTAGAAGGGCTCCAACCGTTGACTACCACACTATTATTCTGCGTAGCCGCAGGCGCAATAATACCACCCGGACACATGCAAAAAGAAAACACTCCGCGGCCACCAACTTGCTCAACGAGCGAATACGATGCAGGTGGCAATGCGCCTTGTTGGTTTAATTCTATAGCGCGGGCATATTCCGTGCCATACTGTATTTCGTTTATCAACTGTTGCGGATGTTCAATGCGTACACCAATAGCAAAATCTTTTTCTTCGAGCAAGATTCCTTTTTTATGGAGCAACAAATAAATGTCTTTTGCAGAGTGCCCCGTTGCCAAAACTATATTTTTTGTATCGACTCGTTGGGTGGCATTTACTTCTATGCCAATCACAGCATTTTCCTTTAGATAAATATCTGTGAGTTTATGTTCAAAATATATTTCACCGCCGCATGCAATAATATGCTCCCGAATATTTTCTATAATCTTTGGAAGTTTGTTGGTACCAATGTGCGGATGCGCTTCGTATCCAGTTTTTTCTTCGGCACCAAAGCGAATAAATATTTGCAACATTTTTTGTACGCTCCCTCTTTTTTTAGAACGTGTATATAATTTGCCATCGCTATAAGTTCCGGCACCACCTTCGCCAAAACAATAATTACTTTCTTCATTCAGAATTCCTTCTTTGTTTAACGCGGCTAAATCGCGGCGGCGGTCACGAACTTTTTTTCCTCTTTCAAAAATGACAGGTTTTATACCAAGCTCCAAACATCGCAAAGCGCAAAATAAGCCTGCTGGACCGGCGCCTATTATGTGTAGAATATCTGAAGCAGTATGAACTTCCTTATAGAGTAATTCATTTTCATTCTCGAACTCATTCTCTCCAACATTCCCTTCATCAACAAAAGCTTTCAACTTTAACAAGTAATGGATCGGATGCTTACGCGCATCTAGTGAAGATTTTATTTTTTCTATTCTAAGGGTCTGCGAAAAATTTAAGGCTAATACCGAGCGGCATTTTGCGAGGATAATTTGCTCATCATCTATTTCACTAGGCGTGAGCTTAAGGTTAATTTCTTTTATCATGTGGTTAGGTTTTTATCCTAAAAATGAATTGTAAAGATAGCTAGCTTATGAATACCTAATGAAATTCTATTGTGCATTATCAATACTCAAAATCCTATTATTTTCATCCATCTCAAATAATAAATGTGTTCTTTGTTGTTTGCGCTCTTGCGTATTGAGCCCAACATATTCATAACTACCAAAAACTTCATAACGGCGCTCGTTTACTTTTTTAATATCACTAATGTAATTTGTATTGTTTTTTGTAATAGACCATAAATGCTCATAGCGCGTGCGCAACTGCGCCTTGGTAGGATAATTGAGGTCGTAGTATTTATAAATATTAGGCGAAACCAACTCGAACATTTTGTCAATATTGCGGTCATCTTCGGCAAAAATGAAAGACTTTACATTCAATATATTCTGACGGTCATCCATACTTAGTACTGTAGTATCGGATACCATTAACGTGTCTGTTTCTTCCACCAAATATTCAGTTGTATCTATCTCTTCTTCTGACTCATCTACAATGGGTTCGCGCAATAATGTGCCCTCGGTATTTTGCGTTTGTGTTTCGCTGTCATCTTGTTGTTGGCTTACATAATCATATACTAAATACGCAAGTCCCAACATCAAAATTGGTAAAACCCAAATCCAAACTGAACGCTTTTTTTTTGTTTCAATTGACGGTAGAGGAGCTTCATTTATTGTTGTGGTATTTTCCACGCTCGTTTCTGCCTGGCGGTTTTCATCGAGTATAGCCGCGAGCGTGACAAAATCCGTTTCATGCTGTTGCGATTCTTCATGCGTCCAACCCCAATGCTGATAAAGCTTTTGAAGCTCAGCATCAATTTGATACGCCTCCACTTTGCGCCAACTAGAAACTAGCTGTGCGGGTGATGGTTGACCATATTTTTTTTGGTACAAATATTTTATATAGGCAAGTATGTTATCCGAATTTATCATTGCTACTATTTTTTAAAATGAAAAAAACCACTCAAAATCTTTTATCTGCTTGTTTGTTTCACTCATAGGTATCGATTTATATTCTTTGGCTTCGCCGCTGCAGCCATACAAATATGTGGTGCCATTGGAAGTTTTAAAAACCACATCTTCGTCTAGCACATTATTATTAATTAGGCCATACAACGTTGTTTCCAACGGGCGAATTTTTGCAAAGGCATTGTCGCTCGCATTGCCTATAAAATGATAATAATTATTATCACTTAGCTTGGCAATTATTTGATACTTCTCGCCATCCAATTTGTGTTTAAGAATGCCGTCAAACGATTTATCGTACTGACCGCTACACGGCAATACAATATGCCGATCAGATAAATTGCTGATGCGCAAACAGCCAACTATGATTTTTCGATATACAAATTTTAGCTGAGCGTTCTCTCTTTTATTTTGTTGCAAATTTTTAAATACACTTTTAAAAAGTTCAAATTCTTCTTTACTCTCCGTCAAATAACTACTAGCTGCGAAAGCAGTTGAAGACTTTACGCCTATTAAATACGACCAAAAATCATTCTTGATAAATAACTCACGAACCATGATTCCAGTTTTTAAGTCTGGAAATTTTACACTTACTGCTTCATTATCCGCAGCCAATAATTTTCCATAAGATGCTACGCCGTCTCTATCCTTAGGGAACAAATCCATGCGCCCAATTTTTTCACCATCAGCTGTTCTTAAGGTTACATTATCGGTGAGGCAATACACCATTTTTAAATTGGAGTACGACAAATATTTATACCCTACATAAGCACCCACAGCAAGTAGCGCAATAAAAATTAAATAAGTAGCATTAAATTTTTTCTTCTGAGGTGCAACAGTTGAAACATATTTTTTTGAAATTGGTGTTTCGGTAGTGCGCATTCTCTTTGCCAAAAATTCATTGATTTCAAATTCTCCTTGTTGCGAGGTATAGCCCCAATGCGCAAATAATCCGTTGAGGTTTTTTTCTATTTCGGCATTGCTGAGCTTGCTCCATTTGCTCAGCAATTCGGGCGGTGCGGCCGTTGCATAGCGCTTGCGGTAGAGCGTAGATATAAATTCAACAATGTCTTTTTGCGTAATCATTTGCTTATTTGGCTAAATTAATTAAAACGTCATTGGGCACAATAACCCCGCCGGCTTTTCTGTTGAAAGTTGCGTTAATTTGGTTGCTATTTTTTAAATAGTTGATTTCAAAACCATAATCCGAAAGTTTAAAATCGAGCAATCGATTATTGCCATTAAAAAAATCTTGTGTTTTCATATTAGCACCGCTGATGGATACTTTTATTTCGGTGGCGTGTTTTGTCACTTTCGCACTGGCACCATATTGTTTGTTTATCAAATTCATAAATGTATCGGTATTCATCAGGTTCCAATTATCATCAGCAAAAGTTTCGCTCGTTTGTTTTTCTGGTAAACTAATTTTAGACGAGGATGAAAAAATAAAATAGGCAGCCACCACACACAAAATGCAAAGCCCCAATGCAATAAATGAAGTACTATTTTTTTTATTCATTGTCAGTTTTAAAATAGTTATTGAATGATGTTGATTGCATAGCGCTTTGAATAATTCCTTTTAATAATCCCCAATCAAAATCGCGCGCATTTTCAACGGTAAAATAAAAGGAGTATGTTTTTGCCTTGCCAATATTTTCTGCTTGCGAAATATCTTTATCTGCTAAAATTACAATTAAGCGGCGCGAGTTTTTTGTTCGCGCGCCTTGTTCATTTATTGTCCCCGTTTTGGCATATACAAAGTATTTGCCACCACCAATTCCTTGCAAGATTCTGGCAGTGCCATACGAGCCACTCACGACATTTTTCATACCCTGAAATACTTGCGAGGACAAGAATTTGTAAAACGATTGTGTGCCTGTACCCCAGCTGCTATCAATATCCCAAGGGCGTTTGGTATTATCAATTGGCAACATTTTCAAGCCATAGCTTCTGTTTTGCAAACACAAACTATTATACATTTCCAGCATTTTAAATGGCGAAAGTTGGTAAGGGTAACCGCCCAAAGTAGTGGTTTTAAAACCAAGGTTAAAGTTTTGGTGAATCTCGTTATACGCACGCAATGATTGCAAAAAATAAGATATTTCGGGGTAGCTCCAGAGGTAGGCGCTGCTACTATTTTTTTCGAGTAGGCTGTGCAACAACGAATCGCCAAAGTTGATGTGCGAGTATGAAGTGGGCGATAAATCATTTTTATCTTTATCGCGCACGCGCAAATTTGCATTCCATTCTAAGCCATTGCACAACAAAGAATTTTCATTGCCAAAATATGATTTTGAAAAGTCGTTATTACTCGTTTTGGGCCAATTGCTTTTTTTGCCATTGTAAGTTGGCAAGCGATAAGCTTGACCATTAAAACCAATACGAGGAAATGAATTTTTGTTAGTGTTCGTAGTTAGAATATTACTTAGAGAATAATTAGTTTCTTTTTTGAAATCATTTTTGGTATATGACGAAAGAAAAATTATTAGCGAGTGATAAAAATTGCTCGACGATTCTAGGTAAGTAACGGCGTTCATTTCGCTACCATAATAGTGGTCGTCATTTTTCCAATCTTTTTCTAATTTAAAACCGGCATACGTTTTTTTATCGCCGCCTTCAGGGTAGTACATCAAATTTTCCCAACCCGCATTTACACGAGATGCAGCCGCCGCCAAAACCAACGGCTTGATAGAAGATCCCGGCCCAAGGCTCATGGTCATTAGGTTTGCGTTACCCCATTGGTCGCGCTCATTGCGCGTATTGCTAAAGAAAAAATGATTTTGTTGTAGGTTATAAATGCTGCGACTATCGTTGGGGTCAATTGTTTTTCGGTTGCTTACAATGTCTTGCATTAGGCGAATATGCCCATCGCCATCAGCAGCAATCACGCTAAACTTAAATCGATTATTCTTTTTAAAAACGGGGTTTTTATAAGTTGCTTGTATGCTTTGGTAAACAGTTTTTTCTAAATTGTAATCCAAATTCACCGCTACATCTTTATAAAAAAGGGTGTCCACAGAATAGACCGAGCGTACTGCATTACTAAAATGATACACCCAAAAATTTTGTTCGTGCAGCGGATAAATAATTCGGTACTTGCTGTTTACCCATTTATTATCGGCAAAAACATTACCGCTGTTTTTAAAGCTCAGGTGAAAATTCTTTTTGCCAGATTGTGCAATTACCTCATCCTTTTCTTCGAAGGTGGAAACGAAGGAACTCGCCTGCTGTTTTACGTTTCGGTTTTTGTATTTGTAAATTAGCAGCTCAGCTTTTCCGCCATATTGATTTTGCACATCGGCTAATCCGATGGCGCTTTTTTTATTTACAAACCATGAAGCAGGACATAGAACAGCCGTTATACCTGGGTTAGGAATGTGTGCTGGCAAATTTATTTTGCGCGTTTCATTATTTAATTGAAACACCACTTCTTTATTATTATTGAACGTACTCTCGGTGATGCTGCCGTTCCACACATTTTTATTATCGGTTTTGGGGAGGTGCAAGTATAAGTTTTTATTATACTCGGCGCTAAAGCGACCGTTGTCGCTAATGACGTACAGTGGGCTATTTATTTTGCGCGCCATGGAAGGTTTTTTCTCCCATTGCGCCAACAAACTTTTAGTATAAATATTTTTAGCCGAATCATTTTTTAAATCTTTGTACAAATTAGATGTGGTTACCGCTTGTACCAAATCGTCATAATTATATCGTTTCTTTTTTGCCGACAAACTATCCTGCACATATTGCAGCAGGCCGTTAAAATCTTTTTGGATAAAAGTTTCTGTCTGGGTAGCCACTACATTAAAGTTTTTAGTTTCCAAATCATTGTTGCGCAAAGTCGTAAAAACGGCAACTACGGAAATTGGAATTAGCAAAAGAAAATAGCGCAGCACACCACCTTTCACATCCAATTCCTTGGAGCGAATTTCTTCGGGTTGGAAAATAAGGATGGTAAAAAATAGTAACAGCGGCAATAAAACACTTATCCTACTCGTAATGCTTAGGAAGGGAAAGTCTTGTCCGAAAAACACAAAGCGATTGGTGGCGGTTAGCCATACAAATAGCGCCAAGGTAAGCAGCAATAAAAATGGAATCAGCGCGCCATAACTGTGCGAAATAAAATGGCCTTTGGATAAATTTATTTTATACGAAAGCAAATAAATTACCATGGGCAACACAAACAATAACAAAATTAGGTACATGGTAAAATTGCCCCACTCGCCAATGATATAGCGAGCCAAAACTACGTCGCGCGTCTGCGTACTGTAGTTCACGCCCACCTTGGTGTGCGGTTGCAGATTTATATTTTTATCGGCATCGTACTCTTTTGTAATAAATGTATTTATAAACCACTGACTCTCCGCCGAGGCAATCACTTTTTGCGCTTGGTATGATGAGTATTCATTTTGTTCTACCAAGTCACCAATAGGCTGATGAATGATAGACGCCCGCGCTTTTACATGGCGCACGGGTTTATCCAACAATTGATTTGCGGTTTGGCGCAAGGGCGAAATGATTAGCACTAACAAAAGAATAGCCGAAGGAATGCTGAGTAAAAGTGCTTTGCGTTTATTGTTTGGCTGCAATAAATAATAAGCAAAAGCAAGCAGCGCGCTGATTACAAAAAGGAGTTGTAATTTATATAAGAGTGCAAAATAAAAGGCCGACTTAAAACCGATAACCACCAGATAAACCACAAAGGCCACTATGCCATAAATCCAATATTGTTTCGGCTGGAAAAACATGGCCCATGTATTTTTTTCTGAACCGCTATACGAGTTTTTGAAAAAGTGGAGTAGAATATTTTTAAGCAAAATGAACAATGCAAAAAGCACAGCAAAGCCTTTATCCGTAACGGCAAAAGATGCAAAGGTGATCAGGCTAATTTGAAAGGTGGGATTATGAACAAAATAGTAAATGAAATTGCGCAGATAGTTGAGCGCTTTAAATTTGAACTGATGCGTAGGTGCATCGGGTAGTTGAAAACTTTTGTTGAGCTGAAAAGAATAATAGAGATATAAAATGAGCGGAATAATTATGGACGTAATTCTAAAAATCACCTCCACTTTTATACTCATCTTATTGAGTAAAAAAATTAGCACGCACAAAGCTGTGGCGTACAAATGTTGTTTGGTCAGGCTAAATTTTGTAAAAAATTCGGGGAGTTTTAGTTTATTGATTTGCTCACCACGTAGCCTATAAAATACTAGGGCTGCCAACAATCCAATCAAAATAGTGATAGAAAATGGGATGGGTAAATTGATACCCATAAATTGATAATCAAAACCAATAAGCGTATTTTCTAATTCAAATTTGCTGATGTTTTCTAGCGGCGGGAACGTGGCAATGCGCCAGCTAAGAATTAAACGTAAAATAAAAAGTGCGTAGATAACAGCAAATACAATTGGCTCAATGCGGCTCAATTTTTTACCCGGAAAAAATATAAGCACGATTATAATTAATAAGAAAATTAGTCCTGCATAAATCAGAAGTGTAGCATAATTAAAACCATTTTTTGAAAAATCTTTTAGTTCAAAAACAACATCATTAGCTGCTGCCGAAAGGACAAAATTATTATCAACTACAGCAATATCTGTGGTTGGTTTACTATGGTCATTCAGTTCGTACGCTAGTGGTGTGTTGGGTTTTCCGCAGGTAAAGTTTATCAGCCCACTCATTTTATCCTGAAATTCAAAACCATGATTTTTAAAAAGATAGCCTTCGTTGTAAGCCGTTTCTATTATTTCGTTTTGGTTGTTCGTTAAAAAACGAAATGCCTTATTGCCGACCACATCTTCGGTAGGATTGTTTAGCGGATAGTAATTTGGGTTTTCAAAAAGGAGCGCTACCTTTTTATTCGTAACGCCTGCCGATAATTTTTCTGCCGGCACAATGGACATTGCATTTCCACGCTCATGAAAATCTATATAAAAATTTTGATTGTCTGCTAGTTCAAAAACTTGGCTGTTTTTTCGTTCTTGTTTTTGCCCATCAATGTATAATTCGTAGCCATTGGTCACAAAATCTTGCGAAGGAAAAATGGTGTAATAATTGCCGCCTTCGGATTGGTTGGCTAATAAATACGTATCGCCCAATTCGTGCAACACGCGCTCTAAAAGTGTGTAAGTATCTGCGCCAGCCTGAGCGTCTTTTTCGTTATTCAGGATCAGGTTGTACAATGTCATCCCTTCAGAGAGGCTCGACCTTTCGAAAGTCAATTGGCCGTCGCGGCCATTTATTTCATTTCGGAAATTAGAATCTGTTGAACTTATTTTTATACTATATGCCTGTTTGGTTTTTGCATTCTTTTTAAATAATGATTTCCAATTTTTGCCTTTATCAAGAATGCTAATTTCTAATTGCGTGGCTGCATTGCGAATTGTCAATTTGCTGCCGAGTGCTTTGGGGTAGATATTATTTGCAACCGTATAATTGTCGCCTTGCTTTTTATAAATGGGTAAATAAAATTGGTTTAGGCGCACTAAATTTTTGTCGCCCTCTCTGCTAATGTTTGCAGTAAACTTTTCGTCCTCCTCGGTACCGGGTACAGTAAAGGTTACATTTTTATTATAAGCAATGGCGGTATTGGCAATCGCGTGGTATTGATTATTGGTAAAATATGGATGCTTGCGGCCGGGATGCACAACTGATTTTAAACAAAAAAGAGACGCTAAAAAAACACCTATCATTAGCACCACAGGCAGCCAAGTATTGTATTTCTTTTTTACTAATTGGGCGCTACGTAGGAGTTCGTTGCTAGGGTTTGCCTCCTGATTTAGTTTGGCGGTAATCAGTTTTGTAATGCTCACCTGGGCCAAAAAATAAATGATACATGAAGAAATGAGTACGGTTAAAAACAAAGAAATAGCACTCCCATAAAAAAATTGCAGGACGGCAATCAGCAGAACGAACAGAATGAGGAGGATCCGTTTCATTAAATATTTTCTATTTTATAGCCAGAAACTATTGTGTCTTTTACATCTTTGGCTTTTGCATTTTGCAACAGTTCAATCAGCGTTTTTAATTTATTCGGGATATTATCTGGTGAACTATTGCCGCTGATAATTGGGAAATCACTTTTTTGATAGGTAGCTCGCTTCATCAAAATTTGCATATTGGCTAAATCAAAACTTTGTTTTTTCTCTAGCTTAAAACGAGTGATTGCAGCGTAATGCGCCATAGCTTTTATCATGAGCGGAATAATTGTGGCGGCATCTTTTGCCTCCAAAGCATTATCTAGCGGCTTGACGATGGTTTCAAAACTTTGCTCAAAATATTGTTTATCAAAATCTAATTGCTGCTGCAATGAATTTTTTATGCTTGCTAGTTCTGCTTTTGTTTGGGCAAGTAATTCGTTTTCATTTTTTGAATCAGTATGCTTTTCTAAAACAGGCACAGTTGTTTTTTTATTTTTAGCTAACAAAAAACCAAGCAAGGTGCCGCCAAACAAGCCTGCCAATAAACCAATCCACGTCCACATTCCAAAAGGCGAAGCTTGAGCATTTTCAATTGTTGCGATTGGCACAAGTTCATCAGTTGGATTATTTGAAATATCGGAGGATGCGGCATTGCCAAAGATTATTCGGTTGCCTTCTGCGATATGAGCTTTTTTTATAATGGCGTCAAATACTTTTTTTGCCGAATAGGTTTCGCTAGGTGTGTATTGCTGTTGCAAAAAAATTAGGTGCCCCGCTTCAAAATGCAATGCGCTTATCAAAGCTGCCGTATCGCTTGCCAATAAAAGAGTGCCACTATTACTCAATCTAAAAGAATCAATTTTATCCTTGTCCTGAATGAAGACTTTATTGTTTTTGACCTCAAGTTTTATTTCATAATTATAATCTAGCAACGAACTATTTTGCCCAAAACAATTTATGCTTATGAGCAAAAGTGTAAAATAAATGATGCGTGTTTTCATGTTATATATTAGTTTAGAAAAATAATGGATTGTCTGAATCAGAATCTGGTGGTGTAGGCGTAGTTGGCGGAGCTACACTCAGTGGCGGTGAATTTGGGTCGTGCCATCTCGATGCAATTTCTTCGCGCCGCATACTGTAAATGTATTTCTCGTCCATATAAGTAGGAAAAAGCGACGGAACGATTAGCTCTAACTCTACGGCATCAAAATCGTGAATATCACTTAGGGCTGTAATATTCGTTACAACTCCATTTTGCAATTGCCGAATGATGTAACCCTTGGATGTAAAATCAATTTGCGTTTCGGCCTCGACACCTAGCAATCCATTATCAACCACGCTATAATATTTTGAACCAATTAATATTTGACTTTGCTGCAATTTTTCGGCATTCAATTTATGGTCTGAAACTATCAGTTTTTCACTTTTTGTAAAACGCTCAAGGTCATTTAGTATCATGGCTTTTAGCGACCATTTCTTTT
>JBBSPP010000052.1:0-10600 GCA_038258625.1 Chitinophagales bacterium | reverse complement strand
TCCATGCTCGTAGCTTTATCTTCAAACAAAAAAAGATAGATGCCGCCATCTAGTTTTTTGGTACTGTTATAACTGCCCGTACCATTTTTGAGTGTGGTAGAATCATCTTTGAACACCGTGCCCCCCTTACCAAAATAATGGCAGAGATATACTTTGGTTTCTTCTTTTACATCCGTAAACTGAACATTGATTTTGTAGCCATCTTTTGCCAAAACAGATTTGGGGAGAAATGGCAAAACGAAAAACGCCATTATAGCGAGTACTTTTATTTTTATCATAATGCGAGCGTGAATTTACCACCCTAAGACGAAAAGAAGATTGGGCGCGTTGATATTTTGTGGTATTTTAACGGTGTTTTCACGCGGCCACAAAAATGCGACCAGCATTTTTATAGGTAGCAAAATCATTATTTATCGGCGGTTTCCGTAGTCTCTTTTTTAAGTCGGTCCGCTTTTTTTTCCAAAAATTGAATCACCTCCAAAATGTTCGAGTGATTAATTCGTTTTCCTACAATCTTTTTATTTTTATCCAAAAGATAAATTGTAGGATTTACATAAGCGTCATAAAAACTTTTGTAGTTGGTGGTAACTGTTGGGTCGTAGGTGTGGATCCAACCATTATAAAGTCGTTTTTCATTGATTAATTTTTTCCAATGCTCAACATCGTTGGTTACTTCCATGGCTACAATTTTTACATCGTACGGTGCCAACCCATTTTTATATAACGAATCTATTAGCGGCAGTTCGTGCTTGCAATGGTGGCAATCCGCATCGTAAAAAATTAAAATTGTATAGTTTGCTTTTATCTTACTTAGCACCACTTCATTATTTGCAGTGTCGCGCATGCTGAGGTCTTTGGCAGGTTGGCCCAGCATGTTGGGCGCAATGGCTTTGGCACGGTCTTCGTATTTTTTTAGGTCTTCTTTGCTTAGCCATGTGGCTTTGCCCGCCATATAATATTCCTCCACGAGGTACACAAATACTTCGTCCATGCCCATTATTTTGCTCGTCTCGGCCCATCGGGTAAGGTACCAAAGTGAGTATTTAAAAAGCTGTTCCGACCCTGCCGTTTTTTTCAGAATCGTATCGCAGGTGGCCTTTACCGAATCGGGCGTGGGGATCATCCATTTTTCCAAAAAATTTTTTAGCTTGGGTTCGTAAATGGGCGTGTAAATAATGCGGTCGTCTTTAAAATTAAAATCGTCCCAATAATGCGCAGCATAATAACGGCCAGGGAACGTAGAATCCTTGGTGCCGTCCTCAAGTGTTGGCCAGTCTTCGGGTACTTCGGGCTCTTCAATAGCGCGGAATAGGGTGGCAATAAATGTGCCCGGATGATCGATTATAAATTTGCGCCGATAATTAGTTAGCTCCTTGCCTTTGGTTCTCATTTTGGCATAAGTGGCGGTTGTATCTTTTTGGGTTTTTGCGGTTGCTAGTTCATTAGTTAGTTTTTTGTAGCCCTCGCCATAACCTTGCAAAAAAAGCTGGTAGTCATAAAAAAATTTGTTTTCACCCCGTCCGGTCAACTCCATATTATTCACCAAATCTTGCTTTTTTGTTTTAAGCGTCCAGTCATCACCATTCAGTAAAATCACTTCCATACTGCTAGATTGATCTTTGAAAAGCAACATATAAATACCACCTACAATTTTTTCTTTTGACTGAAAGGTAGCCACGCCATTTTTTAAAATGCTGGAGTCAATCCGATAAACTTTGCCGCCCGCCTCGCCAAAATAATTGCACAAATACAGCATGGCGTCATCGGTTACATCGGTAAAATGTATTTTTATTTTATAGCCATCATTTGCATTTGTGAGTTGCGGGAAAAACAAAAAGACAGAAAGGGCGATTAGAGTAAAAAATTTTATTTTCATACAGGATATTTGAATTTTGAGTTCAGACGCTAAAGTAAACTTTTTGGTTGTGGAAGTGCGTAGGTTTAACGGCTGGTTTACTTGAGTATATTTTTTTGCTAACCTATTTTTTGCGCAAATTACTCAATACAAAATTTTCGAATTAGGGGCTTTCTCGCGACGAAAAAACTTACTACTTACTACTTACGACTTCGTACTAAAATCTACCTTCGCCGCCAACATGGCTCCACGAAAAAAATTTCAGTTAGAAAATCTTACAATAGAAAAATATGCTGCCGAAGGAAAATCAATTGGTTATCACAACGACAAAGTAGTATTTGTGCGCGGCGCAATCCCCGGCGATGTTATTAAAGCTTTTGTTTTTAAAAATAAAAAAGATTGGGCCGAAGCAAAAATTAATGAAATTGTTACGCCATCTGATTTGCGTATTGCACCTTTTTGCCAGCATTTTGAATTGTGCGGTGGATGCAAATGGCAAATGATAGATTATAGCCAGCAACTTCTGTTCAAAGAGCAGCAAGTGCGCGACCAGCTAGAACGGCTGGGTCGGTTGCAAATAGAAGAATATTTACCCATTGTACCCTGCGCTGAGGATAGGCTGTATCGGAACAAAATGGAATTTACATTCAGCAACAAACGCTACCTGGGCCCTGCAGATATGGACGCTAAATTACCGTTTGAAAAGGATGTATTGGGCTTTCATGCGCCGGGTATTTTTGATAAAATAATTGATATAGAAACGTGCCACCTACAAGCCGAACCGACCAACGCTATTAAAAATTTTGTACGCCAATATGCTATAGAAAACGACTATCCGTTTTACGATATTCGGAATCATACGGGCATGATGCGCAACCTAATTATCAGGTTAAATAAAAAAGGCGAGGCGCTCGTAAATATAGTTTTTGGTAAAAAAGATATGGAGAAAATAGAAGCACTCTGCACAGCTTTGCAGAACAAATTTCCTGCTATCACATCGCTCCACTATACTATAAATGAAAAACTAAACGACACCATTTATGACCAAGAAGTCATTCCATTTTCGGGCGAAAAATTTATTACCGAAACCTTGGGAACTACCACTTTTAAAATTAGCCCAAAATCATTTTTTCAAACAAATAGCAAACAAGCAGAAGTGCTGTATGATGTAGTAAAAGATTTTGTGGGCACCACAAATACGCTTTACGATTTGTACTGCGGCACGGGCAGTATTGGACTGTACCTAGCCAATAATTGCAAAAAACTAATTGGCGTAGAAACAGTAACAGACGCCATTGCTGATGCCAAAGAAAATGCTGAGAATAATAATATTAGCCATGCCGAATTTTTTGCGGGTGATGTAATTAAAGTTTGTACGAGCGATTTTTTTAAAAAACACGGCGCACCAGATTGTATTATTCTAGATCCGCCACGCCCGGGTTTGCACCAAAAATTAATAGACAAATTACTAGAAATTGCTGCGCCGCGTATTGTATATGTTAGCTGCAACCCTGCCACACAGGCACGTGATTTGGCCGAGCTTGCGGCAATGTACACAATCAAAAAATCGCAGGCGGTCGACATGTTTCCGCAGACGCACCATGTGGAGAATGTAGTTTTGTTGGAGCGGAAACCTACAACGCTATAAAGTTTTTAAAACATTTATAATTTAAAAAATACAACTTTCGTTTTTTTACACCATGCCCACGGCTATTATAAAACGGTTACAACAAAACATCCTTACCCACTTGCCCGCATGGGAAGCACACAAAAAAATGGCGCCGCCCATTCGCAGACCCATGCCCAATGCTCCGAGCAATGTGCGGCAAAGCGCAGTGTGTGTATTGCTTTTTTTTCGACATAAAAAAAACGAACCAAAGGGCGAAAAAAAACTACACACCCTACTTATAAAGCGCACCCAAGATGGCAAAACCCATGGCGGGCAAATTAGTTTTCCGGGTGGACGATTGGATGAGAATGATTTTAGTTTGACCTACTGCGCCCTACGCGAATGCGAAGAGGAAATTGGTTTGGATAAAAATAATATTACCATCCTAGGTACCCTGAGCAAGCTATTTATACCGCCGAGTAATTTTATGGTTTCGCCAGTGGTTTGCTTTTGTAATGAAGTTGAAAAACTGATTCGTTCCATTGATGAAGTGGAGGAAATTATAGAAGTAGCTGTGGAAGATTTGTTTCATGCGAAGAGTAAAAAAGAGCACGAAGTATGGCCACGCCAAGGCGTAGTGGATAAAAACTTATCGATGAAAGCTCCTGTTTATTTATTTGACCAACGAATAATTTGGGGCGCTACCGCAATGATGTTGGCAGAGCTGGAAGAAATTTATCTGCGCTGTTAGTAGGTTTCTGCTTTTAGGATTAGGCCATGGTTTTTCAACTAGATTCATTTTTTTTTAATTGGCAATCGTTGGGGTAAATTGAATTTACAAAATACTAATTCTAAAATTTGGAATTGAATTTTTTCGTTGTGCATCCATTTTTGCTAGGATATAATTTCTACCGAATCAGTTGAAAGTTTAAAACCGAACACACCGCCACCATATCCTAGTTTAATAATTGATAAATCAAAAATGATTGAACGTAGTTGGAGGTAGAAATATAACTTCCCTTTCAAACTTGCTCTTCCACATGTTTAGCAGGGAATGTCCAAAGTAGAATAAAAGAGGATTTAAAATTATCGAATAAACACTTCGAGCATCTTTAAAACAATCGTCTTTTTTGCGCAGCGGAAAGGAAACTGCGCTACAAGCTTTTTTAATTTTACCATTTCCCTAAATATAAAAATCCTTATTTTGCACGCCTTATATTTCTATTATGACAAAAAAAGTTTTTCTATTTTCCGTTTTTACAATATTATTTTCATCAGCAATTTTTGCGCAGCGCACCATTGCTTCCGAACCTATGGGCAGCTCAGATTTTCGACCGTTAAATATTTCTACCCCCGATGTGCCAAAAAATTTCACACTCTTCGGCGAGCGTATTCCCGTAGAAGATTGGGAAGTACGCGAGCGTTTTGACCGTGAGCTTTTGACCAATACTTATATGCAAGGCAGCACATCTTATATTATAAAACTAGCAGGAAGATACATGAACATCATTGAGCAAAAGCTAAAAGAAAATGGTGTGCCCGATGATTTTAAATATTTGTGCGTGGCCGAAAGTGCGCTGCGCAACCAAAAGTCACGGGTAGGTGCAGCGGGTTTTTGGCAGTTTATGCCCGCTACCGCGCCCAGTTACGGATTATACATTGATGGCGAAGTAGATGAGCGTTTTAACCCTTACAAAAGCACCGACGCTGCGTGTAAATATTTAAAACAAGCGTATGCCAAATTTGGAAATTGGACTGCCGCTGCGGCAAGTTATAATTGTGGAATGGGCGGTTATAATGGTCGGGCAAATGCGCAAGGCACGTTTAATTTTTACGACCTCGAACTACCCGAGGAAACCATGAGATACATTTTGCGCATAGCCGCACTAAAGTATATTATGGATAATCAAAAAGCATTTGGCTACAACCTCACGGGTGATGATATTTATAAACCAATCCCCACACGCACCGTAAATATTAGTAGCGGCTTGGGAGATTTATCGAACTATGCGCGAAGCCAGGGTACGAATTTGAAAATAATAAAAGAGTTAAATCCTTGGCTACGTGAAAAAACTTTTAGTAATTCTAAAGGTCGATCTTATGAATTGTTGCTGCCTAAAAGTGGGAAGTATTAGCGTACCATAAACTGCAAAGTAGTTGTTGATTTTTTTTGGAATTAAAAGCCAAACACTTTTAAGTTTTTCTTTTAGCTATTTCGCAAAAGAAATTTCATACATCTTTGGCCAAAATTTACCAGTCACCAAAAATTTATCTGTTGCAGCATCATAGGCAATACCATTCATATCAATCGCCCTCGGGAAATTATTGCGTGCATCAATAGCAATATTTGTTAAGTCCATTTTTCCTACCACATTGCCTGTAGTTGGGTCAATTTTTACAATCATGTTTGACGTATACACGTTGGCATATAAAAATCCTTTTACATATTCCAACTCATTTAATAAATCTACAGCGTAGCCATTATCGCTCACCGTAATTGTTTTGATCGTTTGCAAATTTTCGGGGTCTAGGTAAGTCAGTTTGTTTGTACCATCACTCATTATTAAATCTGTACCGTTCGTAGTCAATCCCCAACCTTCGGCACTTGGTATTTTAAATTCGCCCAGTTTTTTATACGTAGTGGCATCATAAATAAAACCAACTCGGGTAGTGTACGTAAGCTGGTAAATTTTATTATTTAGTAGTGCAATGCCCTCGCCAAAAAATAGATTTTTGTCTAGGGTTACTTTCGCATTAATTTTTCCTGTGGCAGTATCTACAATGCCGAACAATGATTTTGACTGAGGGAACTCGCGCGTACCGCCGGTGCTTTCATACAGTTTTCCTTCAGCAAAAAATAGCCCTTCGGTAAAAGCATCTGTATCGTGCGGGTATGTTTTTACTACTTGGTACGAAATAATTGGTGAGGTAGTCGTGGTCGCAGTGGTGGTCGATTCGGTCGTATCGTCATCGTCGCAGGCTGCGAAAAGCAGTATGAAAAATCCAAAAATTACAAATGGCAATTTACTTTTTAAAAGGGTATATGATTTTGACATTGGAATATTTATTTTTTTGTCCCTGCAATAAATTCACTTTAGCACCTAAACATCGTCCACCAAAAATGTATAAACTTCCATTGGCCCGTGCACGCCTATCACCAATGTTTTTTCAATATCTGCCGTGCGGCTTGGGCCTGTAGTAAGGCAAAGCATGGAGGGTAAGTTGCCATGATATTTTTCTACAATTTGATGTTGGGCTTCTTGCCAATTCCATACCAATTGTGATGTGTAGGCCACCGTAATATGAATGGGCGTGTAAATGGGTAACTGCCTGCCGTAGGCCTGCGCGCTGCTATAAACGGTGCTACCCGTGCGAGCTACTAATCTTTCACAAAGGCTAATTGCAGCGTTAGATTCATTAATTGTATTATCAGGTTGTACTAGTCCGAGGCGACTTTCGCCAAAAAGTGTAACCAGTTGTGGGTCTTGCACAGCAATTTTTTTCCAGTTCAAATTGTCTGCCAGAGTAATTAATTGGGCCACCATTTCTTCATTGCTTTCGCAATACACAAACCGGCCGCCTAACTTACTGAACTCAACAGCGTATTGCTCGGCCAGAGATTTGGTACTCTTTACCAGCACCTCTTCCTTGTAATTTTCTACTTCGGGGTAGGGCATGGGTAATTGATGTTCGCTAAGTGCAGCGCGAATTTTTGAAAGCATTTTTTCTCTGCTCGCTGCACTTGCCATCGTTTAAGAAAGCGGATTATTGTTCTGCCCGTGTGGCGGATTATTAATTAAATCATTTGCTTCGCGTGCATCATTCTGTACGCCATTTGAAGAAACGCCGTCAACCAAATCAGGTATTTCAAAAGGCTCTTCAAACGGACGCTCACCTAACAATCGCACCATATCATCTTTGTACAATACTTCTTTTTCGAGCAATTGTTTGGCAATAATTTCTACCTCGTTCATTTTATTGCGCAACAAATCTTTTACGCGGATGTAAGCAACTTCAATTAATTTGCGCACTTCGTTGTCAATTAGTTCGCCCGTTTTTTCGCTATATGGTTTTTGAAAACTGCCTTCATTTTGCGGGTCATAAAAAGATACATTACCAATTACATCCGTCATACCATACACGCTTACCATGCTGTATGCCATGCGTGTAATTTGTTGTAAATCACTAAGCGCGCCTGTTGATATTTTTCCAAAAACTAGCTCTTCCACAGCACGCCCACCAAGGGTCATACACATTTGGTCTTCTAGCTCTTCTTTTAATGTTAGGTATTTTTCGCGTGGTAAGTATTGTGCGTAGCCTAGTGCTGCTTCACCACGGGGTACGATGGTTACTTTTACCAAGGGGTGGGCATGTTCTAAAAACCAACCGCTCACGGCATGGCCTGCTTCGTGATATGCAATTACTTTCTTCTCGTCGGGAGAGATGATTTTATTTTTCTTTTCCAACCCACCAATTACACGGTCAATCGCATCATTAAAATCTTGCAGGCTAACAGAATCTTTGCCGTTTCTTGCAGCAATTAAAGCTGCTTCGTTGCAAATATTAGCAATATCAGCACCCGCAAAGCCGGGCGTCTGAGCAGCTAATTTTGCAACATTCAAATTTGGATCGGTTTTTATTCCGCCTAAGTGCACTTTAAATATTTTTTCGCGTCCTTTCAAATCAGGAATACCAATAGAAATTTGCCGATCAAAACGACCTGGACGCAACAATGCAGTATCCAAAACATCAGGACGGTTAGTGGCCGCCACTACAATAATGCCGCTGTCTCCGCTAAAACCATCCATTTCTACCAACAATTGGTTGAGTGTATTTTCACGCTCATCATTGCTCATCATTTGGTTTTTACCGCGCGCTCTACCAATTGCATCTATTTCATCTATAAAAATTATACAAGGTGATTTTTCACGGGCTTGCTTAAATAAATCGCGCACACGGCTTGCACCTACGCCCACAAACATTTCAACAAAGTCACTGCCGCTCATACTATAAAACGGCACTTGCGCTTCGCCCGCCATTGCTTTTGCCAAAAGTGTTTTACCAGTACCCGGTGGGCCTACTAGCAAACAACCTTTTGGAATCTTACCACCTAGGGCTGTATATTTTTTTGGGTGTTTTAAGAAATCTACAATTTCCATCACCTCGGTTTTGGCTTCGTCTAACCCTGCTACATCATTAAAGGTTACGTTTACTTTGGTATTTTTATTATCAAAAAGTTGGGCTTTGCTTTTGCCAATGCTAAACATACCACCGGGGCCGCCGGCGCCGCCGCCACCCATACGGCGCATCAAGAAAATCCAGATGGCAACAATGACTAACATGGGTAGCAATATTTGCAACAGCCCATTTAGCCAAGCGCCTTCGTTATTTTTATAAGTAATTTCTACGGGCGAAACCTCTGGATTATTTTCTACAACTTTATCAAAGTCATTGTTAAATTGCTCCACGCTGCCAATTGAAAAACTAACGTGTGGTCCTTTTGGATTGTTGGCAAATTTCTTTTTAAGAGGGGCAAACTTTTCTTTGTTTAAACTATCGGTTCGCAAAAAAACCTCTACATGATCATGATTGATTACGATGAGTTGTTGCACAAGATTTTTCTCGAAGTAATTGGTCGAAAAATCTTGAAAAGATACCTGTTTCTCATCGTTGGCAAATGGACCACCAAACAGCACTAAGCCCATAAGGCCAACCATTACCACAAGGTAAATCCAGTTCATATTAAACTTTGGGCCCTTCGGGTCGCGGTTGGGTTTGGGGGTTGTAGGTGTGGTTGGTACGTCTTTGGGTTGCTCGTTTTCCATGTGCTATTTTCTCCTTTTAAAAAAAAGAATTGTGCGAAGGTACGCTCACTAATGTTCTAATTTGTTAGCGTCATGCCAAAGTTCGGCTAGTTGATATTGTTTCCTAATTTCGGGCATCATGCAATGAATAATTACATCACCATAGTCCATCACTATCCATTGATTGCCTTTTTTGCCATCAATGCGCAGTGGTTTTTCGCCACAATTCTCGAGTGCTTTTTCTTCTATAAAATCAACGATTGCTTTTACCTGAAGTGGATTGCTACCCTCGCAAATAATAAAAAAATCAGCGATTGATTCTTCAACCTTGGCTAAATCCAGCGATACAATTTGTTCTCCTTTTTTATCCTGAATGGCGGCAATAATGGTTTTGATTAATGGACTTTTTACGGTCAACGCTTTTTGTTTTCCGCCTGCCTTACGAACAGCTTTGTTAGATTTTGTTACAGTTTTCAAATAGTGTAGTTTTACGAATTATATATTTTTTACGATTGCAAATTTAGTTTAAATACAAATAAATGACTGCATTTCCTATAATTGGTTCTACCATTATTGAGCTGGGCCAAATAGATAGTACCAACAATTATGCCATGGAGCTAGCCGCGGCAGGCAATGCCGAGCATGGTACGGTAGTAACGGCGCAGTACCAAACAAAGGGGCGCGGCCAACATGGCAATAATTGGCAATCTGCCGAGGGCGAAAATTTATTGTTCAGCATTATTTTAAATACGGCCAAAGAAAAAATTGAAGACCAGTTTTTACTAAATGCCGTTTTTTGCTCAGCCCTTACCCAACTGTTTATGGAGCAGTACGAACTGCCCGATACTTGTGTAAAATGGCCCAATGATATTTTTATAAATAAGAAAAAAATAGCGGGTACGCTGATAGAAAATGTAATCCGCGGGCAGCAGTGGCAGTACGCAATTGTAGGTATAGGCATCAATGTAAATCAAAAAAAATTTAGCGATAATATTGCAGCTACTTCGCTATACAATATCTTGGAGCGAAATGTTGCGCTGCATGAATTCAGAAAAAAAGTATTTGACTATTTGAATATTGCGTACCATCATTTTTTGCACAAAAGATCGTCCATCATTAGCGAGTATAATAAATTACTCCATGGTTTTGAGCAAGAAATATCGTTTACCAAAAACGATCAAACAGAATACGGTATGCTGCAAGGTGCCGAGCCACAAGGTTTTTTGCGGATTGATAATGAGCGGTATCGTCATGGCGAAATAAAATTATTATTTTAAAAACACTATATTTACCTTCTCAAAATACTATTATGATAGAACAATTATTCTCCCT
>JBBSPP010000051.1:0-10611 GCA_038258625.1 Chitinophagales bacterium | reverse complement strand
TAGCGCAAATAAAAAGTAACCAAAATATTTTTATTCACTCGGCGGCGGCGGCACCTCATTCACTTATTAATGCCATGAGCAAGCGCCATGCTGAATTAAAGAATGTAAGCATTTACCAAATTCATACCGAAGGAACGGCGCCCTACGCACTGCCCGAAATGGAGGATGCATTTACAGTAAAAGCTTTTTTTGTGGGTGCGAATTGCCGCGACGCTATTCAGCATCGTAGCAGTAGTTATATCCCTATTTTTTTGAGTGAAATAGGAACATTGTTTCGGTCGAAAACTATAGCATTGGATGTGGCGCTGATTAGTGTGTCGCCGCCCGATAAGCATGGTTATTGCTCTTTGGGTCCGTCAGTCGATATTTCACTGGCGGCTGTAATGTCTGCCAAAGTGGTGATAGCACAAGTAAATAATTGTGTGCCGCGAACGCATGGTGATGGGCTTATTCATAGTAGCAAAATTCATCTTCAAGTGCGTATAGATGAGGCCTTACCAACAATAAATTATTCCGAACTTTCGGCTACTCACTTAGCTATTGGAAAAAATATTGCCGAGCTAGTAGAAGATGGCGCCACTTTACAAATGGGCGTAGGTGCATTACCCAATGCTGTACTACAATGCTTGGAACATCATAAAGATTTAGGCATACATACTGAAATGTTTTCGGATGGCATTTTGCCGTTGGTAGAAAAAGGAGTGATTACAGGAAGCAAAAAGAAAAAGCACGAGGGCATGATAATTTCGTCTTTTGTGATGGGTTCAAAAAAGATTTATGATTTTATAGATGATAATCCGCAGGTAAATTTATTAGAGTCATCGTATGTAAATGATGTCAGCGTAATACAACAAAACCCAAAAGTGACGGCTATAAATAGCGCAGTAGAAATAGACATTACCGGGCAAGTATGTGCAGACTCAATAGGTAGCAAAATAATATCTGGCGTAGGCGGCCAAATGGATTTTATGCGTGGCGCCTCGCTTTCGAAAGGTGGCAAACCAATTATTGCAATGAGCTCCACCACCCAAAATGGAGATTCTAAAATTGTAGCTTTTCTGAAACAAGGTGCAGGAGTGGTGACCACCCGCGCGCATGTACATTATATAGTTACCGAATATGGCGTGGCAAATCTCTATGGCAGAACCATTGAAGAACGAGTGCGCCTCCTCATAGATATAGCCCACCCCAAGCATCGCGAGCAGCTTGATATTGATAGTCGGTTGGTGTTGGGGTAGCTTACATCCGCCGAGTCCTACCTCGCCTTGGCGTCGCAGCGACTCGGCGGAGAAAAAAGTAAATATTGCTAGTACAACTTTGGCTCCATGAGCACACTACGCAACCGAATAATCCGTATTTCTGTGTCGCAGAGCTGATATGCAATGCGCTGTTTATGTTTTTCAAAAACGCGCACGCTGCCATCGTTATTTAATTTTAGCTGATCTATTGGGTAGCGGGTGGGGTGCGATACTAAGCCCGAAATACGTTCGAAAATATCCTCTCGAACTTTAATAGCATTTTGAGGCGAATCTTTTTTTATGTGCCGATATAATTTGCGCAACGAAGCTTTTGCCTCATCGTCCCAAATTATTTTTAAGCTTACCATGTCTCAGATTCTTTGATCACATCATCATGGGTAGTGAATTCGCCATTCTCAATTCGTGCTATGGCATCGTCCAACTCTTGGGTGTATTGTGCGGTACTGATGCGCTTAGTATTATTTTTTAGTTTTAAAAAAGACTTGACAACTCCTAAGATACTTTTTTGCTCATCACTATCTAGCAACGGCCAATACTCCAAAATTTCGTGCTTTAATGCGTTTGCCATAATGGTTAATTTTATTTTCAAAGTTATAAAGAAAAATAATAGCATTGAATATCTTCAATTTCTGAAAATTAGCGTGGCTTTTGATGTGCTTTTTATTCGTAGTAGCCGATGATTCTTTTTTGACTAACAAGTAATTCCCCATTTCTTTCTGGAGTAACCATTATCCAATTATTGTAATTGTCAAATTCATAAGAGTATTG
Organism: Chitinophagales bacterium; assembly: GCA_038258625.1. Taxonomy (GTDB): domain Bacteria; phylum Bacteroidota; class Bacteroidia; order Chitinophagales; family Chitinophagaceae; genus JAGNRR01. The sequence goes on along the minus strand of JBBSPP010000051.1, from coordinate 8,584 downwards.
AGTAGTACTTGATTTCTTACCAAGTTTGTCGTAGTTAGTATACTTTAAAGTATTTCCAATGGCATCATATACTTCTGAATATTGTAGGGAATAACTATTTTCTCGGGAGAAACTATTTTCTTTAAAATGAAACTCATAGTGAAACTTTTCGATACTTCCATTCTTGCAATGAACAAAGGAATCCTTTATTGACTTTGAGCTCCACGGTTTTCCAGAAATGATTTCTTCTTTTAATATTAGTTCATTTTTACTATTATATTTAAATAAAACTTGAATTGTTGTAGTATCACTCTCCTTAATGCTCATTCCTTTTTGTAGTATTGGGAAATGTGCAGCATTAAATTTTTGAACCCATATTTCGCTGCCGTTCTCACTTTTGCAAACTCTATTAATTATACAATCAAGAGTGTCAAGTGTATAAGTACAATCAGCCAGAGGCTCTTCCAAAGTTTCTAAGTAAAACTTTTTTAAAGTATTACTTGCACTGTCAACTACCGCGTAGCTCAGTGTATCGATTATAGTAAGGTCGGATTCGTAATTATAATAAATTTCCAAAATTTCTTCTTTACAATTCTTGTAATATTTTTTAGTTGTTTCTGATAATACTTTGTTTTCATCAAAAAAGCTATTGCTTATAACTCTGCCATTTTCGTCGTAGCTCCAAGACCTTCCGTAATTAAATTTACAAGTAGTTGTATCTAAAGTAAAATTATTATCTATCGGAGTAAAACATCGCTCTTCTATGACACATCCTGCTTTATCAAACTTGTAGAAGAAGGTATTCCACATCATATGCTTTCCTGAAGTGACAAGAAATTTTACAGGTCCATTTAAATTTTGCTCAGGTGGCTGCGCACTCAAATTCACAACACAAAAACAAAGCAATATTGAAACCAAATATTTCATTTTCTAAACTTCTTTCTTATTGTCATGTTTTAATTTAAGAACATCGAACATTGATTAACGAATTAAGAAATTTTCAAATCTGAAATCAAAAATCGTTAATCGATATTCGTAAATCCCTACTTCCGCTTCCCTTTATAATTTCCCTTCCCACCACTCTTAGATTTGCCACCACCACCTATATCATAACTTCTACCACCACCTCGCGCCGAAGCATTCCAAGCCGGTCCTTCGCCCACGCCTTCGGGCAATGCAGATTTTGTTACCTCGCGGCCAATTAGTTTTTCAATATCGGCAAACTGCGCCATCTCAAATTGATTGATTAGTGTAACGGCAATACCGGTGGTGTTGGCGCGCGCAGTGCGGCCTACACGGTGTACATAATCTTCGGCTTCCTTGGGTACGGTGTAGTTTATGACCAGGTTAATATCTTTTATATCAATGCCTCGGCTAATTACATCCGTGCCTACAAGAATGCGGATTTTTTTTGCCCTAAAATCTAAAAGTACTTCTTCGCGTTTATCTTGCTCCAAACTGCTAGAAATAGATGCAACATTTTCGCCAGCGGCTTTTAATTCTTGGTGTAGCTCGCCCACTTTCTTTTTGGTGGCACAAAAAATAATTATGGACTCCAAACTTTCGCGCCCCCGAATAAGCGATAAAATGATGGGTGCTTTTTGTGGGTCATAACAACAATATGCTACTTGCAGCACGCCCTCGGCAGGTTTTGATAATTCTAAAATTACCTGCACAGGGTCGTTCAATAATTTTTTGGCAAGGTCTTTTATCTTGGGGCTCATCGTAGCGCTGAACATAGAAGTCTGTTTTACGTTGGGCAGGTACTTGCGTATTTTTTCTATGTCGTCATAAAAATTCATGTCGAGCATACGGTCGGCTTCATCGAGGATTAAATGTGTGACGGTATCAAATTTTACATAACCAAGGTTGAGGTGCGAAATTAATTTTCCAGGCGTAGCTACAATAATATTGGTGCCGCTGGTGAGTGCTTTTTTTTGCTCGGTAAAACCTTGCCCGTCACCACCGCCATAAATCGCCATAGAGCTTACGCCCAAAAAATAGGCAAGCCCTTGTATTTGCTGTTCAATCTGAATCGCCAACTCGCGCGTGGGCGAGAGTATCAAAGTGGTGGTTACATCTTTGGTATTTTCGGCAGTGAGTTGCAAACTAGGCAGTACAAATGCCGCGGTTTTCCCAGTGCCTGTTTGCGCGCAGGCAATCACATCTTTGCCTTTTAATATTTCGGGGATAATTTGTTCTTGTATGGGGGTGGCGGTGTCAAAGCCCATGTAGCTCAATGCTTCAAGCAGGGAGTCGTTTAATCCGAGTTCGTCAAATTTCATAAATTTCTATAATGTTTTTAGTAAGGCTATCAGCGTTTCGGCTTCCAGTCGTTTGGTATAATTTGGGTTTACATAATTAAAAAGCACCTGCGCTTCCTTAATAATATAGATCGCTGGCACGGGTAATTTATTGTGTTCTTGCCCGCTCCAAGCTGCAAGATCCAATTTGTTTTTTTTAAATTTTGCAGCCATTTCGCCTTCCACGGTATAGGATAATCCAAAAGCATCAATCGCGGTGGCCGAGGCATCAGATAAAAGTAAATAATCAAGTTTTGTTTTATCCACGGTTTCCGAAAGTTTGGAAACTTGATCTGGCGTAATAGCGATGATTTGATACCCCAATTTTTCGATGTCGTTTTTTGCTTCTTGGATGGCGCTTAAATGTTTGCTACAATAGCCACACCAACCACCTCTGAAAAAAATAAGGACCGTTGGTTTTTGAGTTACTACATTCAAATCAACCTCTTCGCCCTCAATATTTAAAAGCATTAGCGAGGGCACTTTTTCGCCTACTTTTAAGGGGCAAACATCATTTTGAGCATTCGCAAAAAATCCTACAGTAAATAGGAAGATGGTCAATAAAATCTTCATCGGCTAAAGATAAGGGCATTGACGCTGTTTTAAAAAATAATGTCTTTAAGCTAACTGATTTCTTATATATTTGCCCATGTTACAAAACAGGGAATGCTGTGAAAATCAGCAACACTACCCGGTGCTGTGAGTTCTTTTTATGCTTGTTTTAATTATGTCACTATTTATTTTTTGCTTTTCGGCTATGCTCAAAAGACAAAATTTTCGGGAAGGCAAAACAAGTTTGAGAACGAGTCAGAAGACCTCTTTGTAATAAATTAAACTAGCTGGCCTCAAGATATGAGGTTCAGTTAAAAAAGCTAGACTTCGGGAATAAAGTCTGAGTTAGAAAAAACTTTTTTCTGTACTCATCCTCTCCTTCCGTTGTTTATTTTTTATAAAAAAAACAACATAAGCATGAATAAAAAATTTCAACTTTTTCTAATACCAATTTTAGTAATGATGCTTTTTGGTTGTGAAAAAAAAATACCAGTACCTGATCAGCAGCCCTCCAACCCAGCGGGAGATAGCCGCTATTTATTGGTTGGGAATGAAGGCGCGTTGGGCACAAACACCGCGTCAATAAGTTTGATAGATTTAAAAAATAATACCGTTCAAAATAATGTATTCAAAAACAAAAATGGACAAGCCCTTGGCGATGTGTTGCAAAGCATTGAACGCATTGGTGACAGCTATTATTTTATGATGAACAACTCAGATAAAATTGTCGTGACGGATACCAATTTTATTAAAAAAACAGAAATCCCAGGAATCGTTAGTCCGCGTTATATGAAAGCAATTTCTGCTTCGCGGGCTTACGTCACAAGTTTGTTCAATGACAAAATATACATTATTGACCTATCCTCGAATACCAAAATTTCGGAAATTATTATGGCAAAAAACTGGACAGAGCAAATGGTTTTGGTGGGTGACGGAACTGGTGATTTTATTTATGTGTGCGAAAACGATACGTTGATTAATTACGTTACAAAAATTGATGTAACCACAAATAAAATTGTAGATAAAATTTCCATTGCTGGTGTGTCGCCCTCGCAGATTGGTATCACAAGCGACAATCATTTGTGGGTGTTGGCGGGCAATAATTTTTTCAAAAAAGTTAGTACCCTTACCGAAATTGATTTGAACACAAAAGCCATTGTGAAATCTTTTTCTTTCAATCAAAAATACGAAACTGGGAGAATGGCAATTGGCCCCAATGATGAAAAATATATTGCTGTGGTAAATTATACCACCAACCATTATGGCGTATATAAATTTTTAAAAGATGCAACTTCGGTACCCATAAATTTCTTCGTTGACAAACCTGCTTCGGCAAATTTTTATGGGCTGGCCGTTGATGCAAAAAATGGTGACGTTTACATTTCAGACACCAAAGGATTTTCGCAAGCCGGAGATGTAAATCGATATTCTAGCACGGGTGTTTTATTAAATTCATGGACAACAGGCTTGGGGCCAAGTAGTTTTTATTTTGTACAGTAATTATAAAAAATATAATTTTCTGGCAAAGGTAATTTTCACTGTTGCCTTGCTTTTTATTTATTCAAATAAAATTTTTGCACAGACAAAAGACACTACAAAAACAGCCTTAGTAAATACTCAGCCACAATTAAATACTATAATTGGTTCAATAATCGACAGCACGCAAAAACAATTTTTTGTAACTCAGGATGCTACGTCGTTACTCGAAGCAACGTCCAATGCGTTTGTACGAAATTATGGTCTTAGTAATTTGAGCACGCTGAGTATGCGGGGTAGTTCGGTGGCGCAAACGAATGTGCTGTGGAATAATATTCCCATCCAAAATACCATGCTCGGCCTTACAGATTTGAGCACCGTCCCCAATTTTTTCTTTGATGAAATGATGGTTTATCCTTCGGGTTTTAATCAAAAAGGGAAATCACAATCCATGGCCGGCCGGCTAGAATTAAACAACGAAAATAAATTTTCAGAAAAACTAATTTGGCGTTCAAAATTCTTGGCGGGGTACGAAAGTTTTGAAAATAGTATGCTGGGCGCGCAAGTAGGCATGACCGCAAAAGAGTGGAACGCTAGTATAAATTACTATAACCGACAAGGAAAAAATCGCTATGAATTTTATAATACGTACAGCGAAAAATTAGATACAATTGCACATGCTTTTGCACGGCAAGAACAGCTAATGGCAGACCTTGGTTTCAGGCCAAATGCACATCATACTTTTAACCTTCATTACTGGCGAATAAATAATTACAGAGAAATTCCGCCCTTAGCTTTTGAAAAAAATATAGACCGCGCGGAAGAAAATAAAGTGAATCGATTTGGGTTGGGTCATCAATTTTCAAAAGATAAATTTACTTGGCAAACGTCCCTTGGGTTGACTATAGATTCGTTTCGATACAAGGATCGTTTTGCTACCTTAAATTCAATTGCGAAGGTGACAAACATTCCCTTGCAGAGTAGCACCACTTATTTTTTAAATACTAAAAGCGATATCGGTATTTCCTATAATCAGCAGCTAAGTTTTTATCGTCAAAAAAATATTGCTGAAAGTTTGGAGCAATATGGCGCGCAGGTTTTTTACAATAATTCCAACATTTGGAAACGCATGCAACTGAATCTTTTTTTGCAAAAACAATTTACCAGTATAGATGAAAATCCGTTGACTTATGGCGCACGGCTTTCAAAAAAAATTGGGCAGCAGCAATTATTATACGCTTCGTACAATACAAATTATCGTATCCCCACGCTTAATGAATTGTATTATTTTCCGGGCGGTAACGAAAATTTAAAACCCGAAAAATCAAAAAATGTAGAAATAAGTGGACGAGCTTTTTTTGCCAAAAAAAATATCGAAATTGAAAATCACTTAGCCGTTTACTCGCGCTGGGTAGATGATTGGATTTTGTGGACGGGCTCAGCTATTTTTTTTCCTGATAATATTGCCGAGGTGTGGAGTAGAGGGGTTGAAAATAATTTTTCAGTAAGTTATAAAAATAATGATTGGACGCTGCGAAATGATGTTTTGGTTGCCTACAATCGCGCCACTTCGCAGCAATCATATTTTGTAAATGATCAATCTGTGGGCAGGCAAATTCCGTACGTGCCGCGCAATACTTGGCGTACTAATTTTTATGCGAAGTATAAAAAAATAGCTGTTCAAATAAATTACACCTACACAGGCTACCGGTTTTTAACCCGCGATGAAACTGAATTTGTTACGCCTTATTCGTTGCTTAATTTTTTTGCAGGTTATAATTTTTTAGTAAAAAATCAGCAAATAATACTGCAAGCTAAAGTAAATAATATTTTAGATGAAGCCTACGAAAGTGTACGTGGCAGGATTATGCCAAGCAGGAATTTTGCGATTTCTATTATTGTTGAAGGGGTTTATTAATTCTGACCAAATACAACGCTCTTATCTTTTATTTTGGATTGCAAATCAAAACCTAGAGTGAGCATAAAAATGTTGGAACGGTTGCCTGGTACAAAACTACCGCTCCAAAAATTAGTAGGATAATAGAAAATTTTTGTGGTGAGCGAATTAGAAAAACGATAGCCCAAAAATGCATACGCAAAGATTGGATTTACCTCATCCGAAAACCATTCGCGGGCTTTTATTTTCGTGCTGCGATCACCCTTTACCCATTGTTTCTTTTTGTAATGAAATGGCACATCAACACCGCCACCTATTATAAAATACTCTTTGCGCAAGTCGCCTATTTTTAGTCCTATTGGCGCACCAAATGTGTAGGTACGATATTTTTGCACCAAAGAATCTGTGCGATAAATAAGACCAAGGTTTTTAATACCTAAACCCGAAAAAAGCTGCACACTTTTACTCACTTGGTAATTTACATTAAACCCCGTATTAAAGAATAGGGTATAGCGTAGGGTGCTAAATTGTTGCTTGTTGCCTAATTCTAATATCGCCATTTGAAACATGCTGGCATCCGCGGTGCCTGATAAAGAAAATCGTTTTGCAGCGGATGCTTCGCTTAGCTGTGTTGACACTACTTCGCCATCAATTATTTCTTCTTCTACAATTTCGCCTGTTTGAGAATAGCCACAAATTGGCAAAGCAAATGCTGCTAAAATTGCTAAGAATACGATTTTTAAGTTTTTCATAATTTGCGCCAAAACTACAACCGTTTTTGAACCTAAGAAGTGATTTCTAACTGTATTTTTGCCGCCAAATTATGTTTGACAATTTATCAGAAAAATTAGAAGGAGCCTTTAAATTATTAAAAGGTCAGGGCCAAATAACCGAAATAAATATCGCCAGCACCGTAAAAGAAATTCGACGCGCTTTGGTTGATGCGGATGTAAGTTTTCCTATTGCAAAAGAGTTTACCAATACGGTAAAAGAGAAAGCTTTAGGTCAAAAAGTGCTGACCGCAGTGCAACCCGGGCAATTAATGATCAAAATTGTTCAGGATGAATTGGCAAGCTTGATGGGTGGTGAAAAAGCTGAACTTGATATATCTGCAAACCCAACAATTATTTTAATTGCTGGCTTACAAGGGAGTGGTAAAACCACATTCAGTGCCAAGCTAGCCAATTATTTAAAAACCAAAAAGAAGAAAAAACCCTTGCTGGTGGGTGTGGATATTTATCGTCCAGCGGCTATGGATCAGTTGATGGTGCTTGGAGAGCAAATTGGCGTGCCCGTGCATATTGAGCGTGAAAATAAAAGTGCCGTTTCGATAGCCGAGAATGCTATAGCTTTTGCCAAAGAAAATAAGCATGATGTAATTATATTGGATACAGCTGGCCGCCTCGCGGTGGATGAGGCCATGATGAAAGAGGTGGGTGATGTAAAAAATGCTGTGAACCCGCAAGAAATTTTGTTTGTGGTAGATAGTATGACAGGACAAGATGCTGTGAATACAGCAAAAGCTTTTAATGACCGACTAAATTTTAGCGGTGTGGTACTTACAAAATTAGATGGTGATACCCGCGGCGGTGCAGCATTGACAATTAAATACACTGTACAAAAGCCAATAAAATTTGTAAGTCGTGGCGAGAAAATGGATACGCTCGATGAGTTTTATCCAGATCGTATGGCGCAGCGAATATTGGGCATGGGTGATATTACATCGCTCGTTGAAAAAGCACAAGAGCAGTTTGACGAGAAGCAAGCGCAGAAACTGGAGAAAAAAATTCGTCAGAATAAATTTGATTTTGAAGATTTTAAAACTCAGCTGGCCCAAATAAAAAAAATGGGTAACATGAAAGATTTGCTCGGAATGATACCTGGGCTTGGCTCGCAGATAAAAGATATTGATATTAGCGAAGACGCTTTTGTAGGCATTGAAGCTATGATAAATAGTATGACCCCCAAAGAGCGAAACAACCCCGATTTGATAGATCAAAACCGCCGCAAGAGAATAGCTGCCGGTAGTGGAAAAAAAATAGAGGAAGTAAATGCATTCATGAAACAGTTTGAGCAAATGCGCCAAATGATGAAGAAGATGAATAAGATGGGTGGAATGCGAATACCGGGTATGTAAATTTTCTCAGTAAAAGCGCGTTCAATTTTCAACGTTCCATTCTCAATTTTTTTAACGTAGTCATAGCGATTCATTAAAACATTAGCCAGGAAAAAATATTATTTTCGCTTAGCTAAATCTTTATAAGGGTATGAAATATTTTATTGCAGTTTGTTTTTTGTTTTCCACTTTATTTGCGTTGGCACAGCCGCCCTTAGATCCGCAATACCCTGATAATACATTTCAAAATTTTCAGCTTTC
>JBBSPP010000050.1:0-10619 GCA_038258625.1 Chitinophagales bacterium | reverse complement strand
TTATTTGTATGGAAGAAAAAATCACGGTTTTTGTAGAAGTAAAAACCAGAAAAAGTACGGAATACGGCATGCCGGAAGAGGGGCTTACCAAGAAAAAAATGAAAAGCCTAGTGGCTGCAGGCGCGGAATATTTACATAAAAACCCAAATTGGGATGTGCGCTATGACTGTGTGGCTATTTTATTACAGGGCAATAAGGTGAAAGATTTATTGCATATAAAAGATATTTACCTATAAAATGACATCTGAAGGGCAAATAGTAGAATACAAAATTATTCCATACATACATCTCACCTATGTTGTTTTTCTTGTCGGCTTAGTTCTGAGTTTATTTAGAAAATCTGACGGGTTGTTATTTATAGGAATTTCTAAAGAATTGATAGCCCTAACAAGTGAGCTATTAATAATAATCTCATTTATAGGAATTTTTATAAGTTATTTATCCAATTTATTATATTCCATTACTGGCACTTTTACCTTTAACGATAAAGAATTAAGTCTTAAAAACGCCGATAACGATTTCTTAGAAATGAATTGGGCAGAAATTGAATTTGCATCATTACGAAAATTGAGTGGGCGGTTTTTTGAATTAAAATTCAATAACAGTAATGTCTTTCTGAAATTAAATCTTGAAGTAGAAAAGAAATTAAGAATCCTATTAAATGATAAAGGCTTCCACTAAAATTTATGACTCACTCCTGTATAATTCCACGGCGTAATTTTCTTCAATTCCGTTTTTACTTTTGCCGAAACTTTTAAAGTATCAATAAAGCTGTGCATACTTGCCTGATTTATGCCGCCTTTGCCTCGTGTCAATTCTTTCAGCGCTTCGTAGGGCTTGTCAAAATTTTCGCGGCGCAAAATTGTTTGCACGGCTTCGGCTACTACGGCCCAGTTATTTTCTAGGTCGCTTTGTATTTTTTCTTTGTTTAAAAGCAGTTTGCCCAAGCCTCTTTCTAAAGAAGAAAAAGCCAACAACGAATGCGCCAAGGGCACGCCAATATTTCTGAGCACAGTGCTATCTGTCAAGTCGCGCTGTAATCTAGAAATAGGAAGTTTGGCAGACAAATGCTCATACGTTGCATTGGCCATTCCAAAATTTCCTTCGGCATTTTCAAAATCTATGGGGTTTACTTTGTGCGGCATGGCCGAAGAACCTACTTCGCCTTTTTTGGTTACCTGCTTAAAATAATCCATCGAAATGTACGTCCACATATCCCGTGATAAGTCTACTAAAATATTATTGATTCTTTTGAGCGTATCAAATTGCGCCGCCAACATATCATAATGTTCTATCTGCGTGGTAAACTGCGAGCGGAAAAGACCGAGGCGTTTGTTTACAAATTCATTGCCAAAAGCGGTCCAATTTTTTTTAGGGAACGCTACATGATGCGCATTAAAATTTCCTGTGGCACCACCAAATTTTGCCGCATAGGGCACGGCTTTTAATAATACCAATTGGTTTTGCAGGCGCTCTACAAATACCATGATTTCTTTACCCAGCATTGTTGGGCTAGCACTTTGTCCGTGGGTGCGGGCTAGCATCGGTACGTCTTTCCAGCTTGTAGCCAATTTATGCAAATGCGCAATTGTTTTTTCCAAGCTTGGGATATATTCATTTTCGATAGCATGTTTCCATGATAAAGGCACGGCGGTATTATTTATATCTTGGCTCGTTAATCCAAAATGCACCCACTCGCTTATGGCGGCCAATTTCATTTTGGCCATTTTATCTTTTATAAAATATTCTACTGCTTTTACATCGTGGCGGGTTACGGCTTCTATTTTTTTAATAGCGGCTGCATCTTTTACAGTAAATTGTTCATACAAAGCCCGCAACGATTTTTTTTGTGCCACATTTAATGCAAAATATTTATGCTCGCTCAGCGCAATAAAATATTCTACCTCTATCCAAACGCGATATTTAAACAGCGCGTACTCGCTAAAATAATTGCTGAGGTTAGAAACTGTTTTTTGGTAGCGTCCGTCTATGGGGGAAATTGCTGTGAGTTGTTGAGACATGGGCACAAATTTAGTAGTTAGTGTCGAGTAGTTAGTATTGAGTAGTTAGTATTTTTGAGTAATGGATCAGAAGGATTATTTACAACGTGTTTTTTTTGACAAAATTGAAATTAATTATACCGACTTGATTAAGTATTACGAAACCGACCTGATGGAATTCTGCGAATTAAACAAATTGAAAAACGAGGTAGTGAACTGCCTTTTAATTGAATTAAGTCAAGCAGCTATATATACAACAAGTCATTTATTCGAGAGAACAATAAAACTTGCATTGATCAAATATCATACTATTGATTTTGATTATTCAAACACAGAACAATATAATTTAAAAATTGAAGAGGCCATTAATTTATATGACTGTAAAATACTCAATACTAATATTGAAACTGCTTACCATTTAAAACTAATTTCAGATAAGCAACAACATAAATTAAAAGAACTGAAAAACGACTTTAGGAATCCATTTGCTCATGCAGAAGTCAGCAAGGTTAACAATGAACTGCCAAAAACATTTAATGGATTTACATATAACCTAGTAGATGTTAAGAACAGATTAGCGAATAACAAACCTCTTACCACACCAAAGGAAGAAATAATTTCTACCCACTCTCCGGCGATTGCACAGTACCTTTTTGAAGAACAATCTAACAAAAAAGCATTTAAATACTTTAAAGAAATATTTGATATTCTAATACATTTTGAAAATAAAATATCTCTTCTAAAGAAACAGAATTAATCTTAAAATTCAAAGCACCTGAATTTTCAACCAATGCCCGATAACAAAAAACCACTAACTGACCAAAGTAACAACCCCCTCCGCGGTCTAAGGCATGCTAAAATCATATCACGCGCTCAAATTTGCTTTGCTATATTCGGCCTGTGCTTACTGAGCTCCTGTTTCATGATTCCTTCTATCATTACTGAAACTCCTGGGTTTTACTCGGGCTACAAACGCTTGCCTGCTGCACAAAAAAATACAATTGTAATTATAGATGATAAGGACATTCTACCAGTTTTAATAGATTCAAATACCTATGCAATTACTGCAAAACATTTAATACAATTCGTAAAAGCAAAGGCGCCATGTGTAGTTTATTTATGGGACTCTCGATGCAGTGGGAGTTCATGCATTTCGATACCAGCGTTCAATCAGTTCTGCCAAGAAAATAGTTACAATGCCGTAATAGTTTCGGAGTATTTTGACTTTGAAATGTTAGCCATTCAAAGTGTTAAGCCCAGTAGTGTATTTGCTATTAATCATTGGCATTATGGTACGGATTATTGTAATAAATACGTTTGCCGATTTCAACAATCCTTTTTCGATCTTTTCAATACCGAGTATAATGCCAAATATCCTTATAAATACATTTATTACGACGGCAAAACATTAACTCATACAAAGCCTGCTTGGTTTGGTAAGTATCCATGGCGCTAATCCAACTACCGTAATATATATTTTGACCTTAATTTGCTTACATTATGCCCGAAAAAAAACCCCTAACCAACCAATGCAACAATCCCCTCCACGGCGTAAAACTTGCAGACATGCTAGCCATTCTATAAAAAGAAGTAGGATGATAAAAAATGTACACGCAGAAAAACTATCATAGAAAACCCTAAATTTGTACATGCTAGCCATAAACATGGACAATAGATTTTCGGATATTATTCAACTTATTAAGCAATCGCGCACCAATGCGATTCGGGCTGTAAATGCCGAACTAATTAATCTCTATTGGACTATTGGCGAGCATATTAATGCCAAAATTGAAAAATCTGAATGGGGTGACTCCGTGGTGGCAGAATTGGCAAAATATATTCAACAAAATGAACCCCTAATAAAAGGATTTTCGGACAAGAATATTTGGAGAATGAAACAGTTTTATGAAACTTATAAAAATGTTCCAAAACTCGCAACACTGGTGAGAGAAATTAGTTGGTCTCATAATTTGGCCATATTTTCGAGATGTAAAACTATTGAGGAAAAAGAATTTTATATAAAACACGCCAAACAAGAATCATATAGCAAAAGAGAACTTGATAGGCAAATATCTGCTGGCCTGTTTGAGCGAACAATGATAGGGAACACAAAACTCTCAACAGTGTTGAGAGAATCAACTCATGACCTTACAAATACTTTTAAAGACAGTTATGTTTTTGAATTTTTAAACTTGCAAGATCCACACAGCGAAAATGAATTGCAAAGTGGACTAATCCGACAAATGAAAAACTTCATTCTAGAATTGGGCAAAGATTTTTTGTTCATTAGCGAAGAATACAAATTGCAGGTTGGCAATAGCGATTTTTTTATTGATTTACTTTTTTATCACCGAGGCTTGCAATGTTTGGTGGCTTTTGAACTAAAAGCAGATAAATTTAAACCAGACCATTTGGGACAACTAAACTTTTATTTAGAAGCACTAGATCGCGACGTAAAGAAACCAAATGAAAACCCTAGTATTGGAATATTGTTGTGCAAAGACCAAGACAATGAAGTGGTTGAATACGCTTTAAGCAGAAGCCTTTCACCAACAATGGTTTCGGCATATAAGACCCAGTTGCCAGATAAAAAATTATTACAAAAAAAACTACATGAGCTATTTAGCAATGAAACTGATAAGGACTAAAACACGACTTATGGTATCTACGCCTTTCTTGAAAGCAGCGCACGAAGTGCAAGAGGAAACTGATTTCTGACAAGCATAGTTGATGATTATTATTGCCTATAAAAATATTAAAATGAATATGCCCGACTCCAAAAAACCACTTCCCGACCAAAGCAACAACCCACTCCACGGCGTAAAACTTGCGGACATCCTAACCCTTTTAGAAAAAGAACTCGGCTGGGAAGAAATGGGCAAGCAAATAAACATCCGTTGTTTTAATTATGAGCCAAGTATAAAATCGAGTTTGGCTTTTTTGCGCAAAACGCCTTGGGCTCGTGATAAAGTGGAATATCTCTATTTAAAAAACATTGGAAAATTATAAGCAATTTAGCGCAAGCTAATCTTCAATACTTTCTTTTTTGAATTGTGGGTTACAATGGCTACGTAATGCCCGGCAGCATAATTGGGCAGTTGAAAATTGTACCGTTGTTGACCGCCGTTATTCTCAAAATTCTTTTTTAGCAATACCGCACCTTGCATATTGTACAATGCCAATTCGTGCTGGCCGTGCAGTTTGGTGGTGATGCTAAGGTTGTTTTCGTACTGACTCATGCCTACATCCAGCGTACCAATTTCCGCTAGTTTGGTAGGAATATAATTTACATCTATGTATCGATAAATGCCTGCCGATGGCGTAAAATTTCCTACCGCAGCTGTGCCTTCTTTGTCAAAGGCAAGCAGTATTTTATTGTCTTTGGTAAACTTTATATCATTCATAATATTGCCCGACATGCAAAAGTCATTTGCAATCGGCTCGGCATTCATTGTGCCGTTTATACCAAATGATAAATCGGGCGCTCCATTGGTATCTAACTTTACAAATCGGAAGGCTGAGTTGCTCGAAGGGCTCATAGAGTAAAAGGCCGCGAATATATTTTTATCTTTATCAATCGCCACCGGTATATTGCCCAAGCCAAGACCCGAAGGTTTGTACATGCTACCAAAATCATACAAGGCCTCGCCCTGAATACCAAAATTTGCGGGTGTTTGCCCCAACGTATCAAGGCAAAGTAACATGCCAAATAGATTGCTTGATGATTGCAGCGCCTGCATAGAAAGTACAATTTTATCTGTACCCATGGCCATGGATCTAAAGAACAAATTGTAATTATTAATGTTCAAATGTTTCCAATAACCGTTGGTACCAAAACTGCTATTTATAACGCCCGATGCGTCTATTTTTACAGCCATATAATGCTTTGGATTGGTAACAGAAGAGTAGCCAGTAAGAATAATATTATTTGGGCCTATGATATGAATGCCCGTAAAAATATTTACCTGAATAACAGAAGTTGCATTGGTGAGTATCGAAGTGCCAATCCATTGCCCATTGTTATGAAACGTATTATCGTAGGTGCCATTGGGTTTTATTTTACATACAAAAAAATTATTGGCGCAGGTGCCACTATTTGCAGTGGCCCCTTGCGAGCCGCACACATAAATATTTTCTATATCGCCCGTGGTATCAATGGCCAATCCTTTAGGAACGTTGCCCATACCCACACCGAGTGTTTCAGTCAGGATGCCTGTACCATTAAATGTGTTATCAATTGTACCATTGGTATTATAGCGCATAAGAACAAAAACGTAAGCCGCCCGTGCCAAAACCACAATTTTACCATCTCGTTGCAATTTCATATCCACTACATGATACCAACTATAATTAGGATCATACGGAAATAAAGCCATGCCATTATTACCAAAGGCTGTTGCGGTGCTACCGTTATTATTTATTTTTCTAATTCCATTCCGCCCCGCCGAATAATAATTGCCGGCGGCATCTTCTACGATCACTTCGTTGGTTGCATAGGGTACAGTTAGCGCATCTAACCATACGCCGTTCGTGGCAAAAGTAGAGTCGAGTTTTAGTTGTGCTTGGCAATTGAGTTGCAGCATTAATAAACAGAAAAGGATAAAGGCAAAGTTTTTCATTTTATAAAATATTGTATGGCAAAGACGGTGAAAGTAGCAATACGGTTGGTGAATTGTAAAAAATAAGAAATGGATATTGTAAATAGAAAGATGCAAAAACCCACCATTTATTAATCTAGGATAACAAAATACTAAGTACTTGCTACTTAATACTTATTACTAGAATCTACATTTGCCGCTTCCAATGAAATTATTACTCTCATACCTCGGCCGTTACAAAGGCCTGGTTTTTATATCGTTCGTACTTGCCGCTATCAACCAAGGTTTTTCACTAATGGATCCAGTGATTTTTGGTAAAATGTTTGACCAAGCAAAACAAATTTGGGATACCTACGGCACGCTCAACGAAAAAACAGGCGTGTACTCCAGCATGAAATATGACACAATGGATTATGTAAAAACCATAGGAAAATTCACACTCATGCTAATAGGAGTAGCCATGGTAAGCCGTATTGCCAAGGCGTTTCAAGATTATACGGTCAACTCGGTGGTGCAAAAGTTTGGCGCTGATGTTTATACCGATGGGTTGAAACATGCGCTGCTTTTACCCTTCAAAAAATTTGAAGATCAGCGAAGTGGAGAAACCTTGGCTATCATGGGCAAGGTGCGTATTGACACCGAAAAATTCATGATGAATTTTATCAATATCCTTTTTACATCCTTGGTGACAGTGGTGTTCGTTTTCATTTATGCCTCCATGTACTATCCCAAAATAATTTTTGTGTATCTCATAGGCGTGGTAATTTTATCCTTGCTCATGAGTTTTATATCGCGCAAAATAAAAGCCATTCAAAAATTTATCGTAGGCGAAACCACTGCATTGGCCGGCGCTACCACCGAGAGTTTGCGGAATATAGAATTGGTGCGTAGCCTAGGGCTGACCAATCAGGAAATTGGTAGGCTTAACTCTACCACCATGAAAATTTTAATTCTTGAATTGAAAAAAGTAAAAAGCATTCGGTCGCTATCTTTTGTGCAGGGTACGTTTATCAACTTTATGCGGCAGTGCATCGTTTTTTTATTGCTGTTCGCCGTTTTCAATGGCGAGCTTTCGGCAGGGCAAATATTTACGTTTCAGTTTTTTAGTTTTTTCTTATTTGCGCCATTGCAAGAGCTTGGCAATATTATTATTTCGTATCGCGAGGCGCAGACATCTTTGGGCAATTTTGAAAACTTAATGAACACGCCTACCGAAGAAAAACCTGAGCATCCACAAACCATTGATACGATTAAAAAATTAGCATTTAAAAACGTAGATTTTCAGCATACCACCGCGCGTACCAAGGCGCTCGATAATATTAGCTTTGGGGTGGATATTGGCGAAACGATCGCTTTTGTGGGTCCCTCGGGGAGTGGTAAAACAACTTTGGTAAAATTATTGGTTGGTTTATACAAGCCCGATGATGGCGATATTCAATACAACGGAATTTCATACAAGGATTTAGATTATGATGCGTTCCGAAATCAAATTGGTTTTGTAACGCAGGATACACAACTTTTTGCGGGTACTATCCGCGAAAATTTGGCTTTTGTAAAACCCGATGCTACCGATGAAGAAATGATTGTAGCACTTACCAAAGCGTCAGCAAATAATCTGATGGACAGAGCCGAAAAAGGATTGGATACTTCCATAGGCGAGGGCGGCATGAAAGTATCGGGAGGTGAAAAGCAACGTTTATCAATAGCGCGCGCCTTATTGCGGCAGCCCAAATTATTAGTTTTTGACGAAGCCACCAGCGCACTCGATAGCCTCACCGAAGAATCTATCACCCGCACAATTAAAGAAATATCAAAATCGCGCACGCAGATAAATATTTTGATTGCACACAGATTGTCAACCATTATGCACGCCGATCGTATTTATGTTTTGGAAAAAGGAAAGGTGATAGAAATGGGCAGGCATGAAAAATTAGTCGAAGAAAAAGGATTGTACTACGCCATGTGGCGGCAACAAATTGGCGAGCGACACAATGATTAAGTTTTGGCAAAAAACCTTACCAAATTCCATATTATCAAAAAATAACCAACCATTGATTAAACTATTGGGCAATAATGTAGTTTTACCAACACATATTTATAATATCATGAAAAAAATAATTTTTATCCTAGCTACTGTTCTTTTTGCTTTTAATGTTGGCGCGCAAGATTTGCCTTCTACATCTATCAAAGAGTTGAACGGACGACCTATCAAATTCAACGAAATATTTAAACCAGACCGCGTAACTTTAGTAAGCTTTTGGGCTACATGGTGCGTACCATGCAAAGCCGAAATTAAAAATATAAAAGACAAAATGCCCGAGTGGAAAGACGAGGCTGATTTTGATTTTGTAACAGTATCAATTGATGATAGCCGTGCCGCAGCCATGGTAAAAGCTTATACAAAAAGCCAAGGGTGGGACTGGCCCGTGTACCTTGACCAAAACAGCGATTTGAAACGCTCGCTCAATTTTCAGAATGTACCATTTACCATGATTGTAAATAAAAAAGGTGAAATTGTATATCAACACACCGGCTACGAAGAAGGTGGTGAAAACGAAGTGTTTGAACAAGTAAAAAAATACTGCGCGGAATAAATAGCGGTCTTTATATATACTTACAACCCTGTTACCTTTTTGGCGGCAGGGTTTTTTTTATGTCCCAAAAATTAGCAGTATTACGTTTATGTTATCAAAAATAAATATCGTAACAATTCCATAAACGCTTCTATGATGTCTCTTTTCAGCAACCAAATACTTTTGCCTGTATTAAAAACAGAAAAGAAACAAAAATCATGAAAACTTTATTAAACGTAAAAAACGTATTAGTTGTACTAGCACTTTCTGCTATTACCACGTTCAACTCGTGTACTCCAGACAATAAGACAAAAGTCTGCGAAGGCGGTTGCCCAACCGGTCAAATTTGCCAAGATGGGCAGTGTATTGTTGACCCAAGTGGCGGTCAAACAGTAACTGTACAAGGCTTTATCGATGCCAATCAAAAATGGACTGCAGACAAAATTTATATCCTAGATGGTCGGGTAGTAGTGCGCGCAGGTGCAACCTTAACTATTGAGCCAGGCACAATTGTAAAAGGGCAGAACGGAACAGGTACTGCAGCATCGGTACTAATTATTGCTCGTGGTGGTAAAATTGATGCTCGTGGTACTGCTGCGAAACCAATTATTTTTACTTCTATCGAAGATAATATTAAGGTGGGCGAACTAGTAGGTACAAACTTCAACGAAACGGTAAACGGTAAATGGGGCGGGATTATTGTACTAGGTAGCGCGCCAGTATCAACCAAAAGTGGTGATGTAGAAGGCCAAATAGAAGGCATACCTGCTAGCGAAACCTACGGTGTATATGGCGGTACAAACTCAGCTGATAACTCAGGCTTCATACAATACGTATCTATCCGCCACGGTGGTATCACAATTGGTGATGGCAACGAAATTAATGGATTGACACTTGGTGGTGTGGGTAGTGGTACACTGATTGACCATGTAGAAGTTGTAGCCAATCTTGATGATGGCTTTGAATTTTTTGGTGGTACAGTAAACGTTCAAAATTCAATCGTTGTTTATCAAGGTGATGATGGGTTTGATATTGACCAAAACTACGCTGGTACCCTTGACAACATAATGGTAATTTCTGGTAATGGAATTGGTACTGACGAAATGCTCGAAATTGATGGGCCAGAAGGTTCTACTTACACGGGTGGTTTGTTCACTATCATGCACGGTACATTCAAAGCTGAGGGTAACGAGTGTTATGCAGGCGATTTGAAATCAAAAGCACAAGGTAATATTTCACTTTGCAATTGGATAGGTACATACAATACCAAGCGTAGTGGGTATTTATATGTAGCGGCAAGTTTTGGTGATACATTGGCTTGTACACCAAAAAGAGATGCATACTTATACATGACGCAAACACCCGCTAATCTAATAGTATTTAATAATGATTTTGTAGGTGCTACCACTATGGCACTTGCTTACAATGCTAGCTGCGGCACATGTGTA
>JBBSPP010000049.1:0-10701 GCA_038258625.1 Chitinophagales bacterium | reverse complement strand
TGCTCAGACCGCTGAACAACGGAAATTTGTTATCGTTTAATTTTCTAAAATTTAGTTTTGATAATTCATCCTCCATTTCTTGCGGAGAAAAACCTAGTGCCAAAAAACAAGCGGTGATAGAACCTGCACTTGTGCCGCCCACCACTTGCAAGGAATCTAAATAATTATTCTTGGCAAGTTCTTTTATTGCACCTACATACGCTATGCCCCGAATGCCCGCGCCCTCAAATACCCAATGGGTGTAAGTAGCATTTGCTTTTAATGTAAAGAAAAGCGCGAGTAGAATAATGAATTTTTTCACCGTATAAAAATATTCATTTTTGCCACTTAGCCGCTACTCCAAATGTTATAATCGTCATACTACATCAAAAAATAATGGGTGGGCCTATTTAATTTTTACAAAAAATAATACCCAATATAACCTCTACCGAATCAGCGTAATATCACCGCGATGTTTGTACGATTGATGACCTATGGTAAGCTCCAGATGGTAAAAGTAAGTTCCAATTTCGCAACGCTCACCGATGATCGTGCCGTCCCAACCTTGGTTGGCATCAGTAGTATAAAAAATGTTTTGCCCCCAACGATTAAATATTTTTAATGATTTTAGTTGAACCAAATTGTTAGGAATAATCACTTTGAATACATCATTTTTGTTATCACCATTGGGCGAAAATGCGTTGGGCAAACTAAAATTGCTCACCTGCACCACCACCATATCGGTATCCTTACAGCCCAATTGGGTGCTGACGACTAGGGTATATTCTGTTTCTTGTATTGGCGATGCCTCGGGGTTATAAATATTTAATTGGCTTAGTGATGGGTCATTTGCCCAGGCATAATTCAACAAAGGATTATTCCATCCACCAATTACTATAGACTCGCCAAATCGGATAATTTGGTCATCGCCGGCATTGGCCTCGGCACGTTCTGTTTTTACATAACAGTACTTGGTAGCCATACAACCAAATCGATCTTGAATGGTTACAGCGTATTTTTTTTCATTGTACAATTTGTCATTTATAAATGGGCTTGTAGGATTCGTAATACCACCTTCTGATGTCCACAAATAATCATCTCCTCCCACAGCAAACATTGTTATTTCATCGCCATAACAAATAGTGGTATCGCTTGGGTAGGCCGCCATTTTGGTGGTATCACCTTTGGTAATATTTATAGTGGCCGATGATGTATCGGCACAGTAACCCGCATATTCATAATGAATTACCCGTGCCGTAAACTGTGCAACAGCTGTAGGATTGATGATTGGATTGGCGGTGTTGCCACCCGAAACTATGCCCGCAGCCGGACTCCACGAATAATTGAAATGACCATCGTCATTTGTTACATCCAGCTGGAGTGCAAAAGGGTCATCATTACAAGTAGTATCATTATTGCCAAAAATAGTGGGCACAATAATTTCTGCCACGTGTATCGTATGTATCACGGTATCGCTTGATGCGCAACTGGCCTGTGCATTTTCGGCAATTAAGGTTACAATGTAAACGCCTGGCACAGCGAAACTATATACAGGGTTTTGCAAAGTTGATGTATCGCCATTGCCAAAATCCCAGTTATAGATAGTAGCTGAAGTGGCCGTGCTAGTAAAATTAATAAGTTCGTTTACACAAACAGTATCAGCCTTATCTGTTGTAAAACCAGCCACCACCGATGAAAAACCAAACTCTAATTTCATACTGGCAATATCCCAGCTACTTTGATTACTGGGTGAGTGCGCGCCAGGGGTATTGTAAAAGTTGCTGCTATTTGTACAAATAGATTGGTAAATAATTCCGTTGGGATCAAACCGGCTACCACCACCATCAATATGGTCGCCGCTACTGCCCATGTAAGATGCGTAAAGTAGCGAACCATAATTGGGCGTAAGTACCGTCACCCAAAGCCCACCTTGTGTGGTTTGAATAGCATCGGCACTTAGCGGCAATCCACCACTAGCATATTGTGATGATACATACACATTATCGCACACATCAAGCAAAAAAGCGGTTGGTTTTAAAGAAGAAGAACCCGTGGTGGCGCCAAGACGTGTAGATATTAACGATGCAGTCAGTGTGGGGTTGAGCTTATCCATAAATATGCGGCCATTGGCGTTGCTATAAACACCCGGAGATGCAGGATAATTAGAATTTGATGCCGTGCCGCATACATAAATATTATTGTTCAAATCCATCTGTACCCGATACGCATTATCGTCGCCAGTGGTACCTAAAAAAGTGGAGGCAATCATGGTTGTGAGGGAACTATTAAATTTTGTTACAAAACCATCTGCCGGACCACCCAAATACACGGTTTGGAAAGCACCTGCACTGGTAGGGAAATTGGAGCTCGCAGTTCTGCCCGATGTTATAATATCACCATTGGCTGCAACATGGATAGATTCGCAGGCATCGGCTACGGTGCCGCCCAAATAAGTAGATGCCAAAAGTGTGGTGCAGGTGAGGTTCATTTTTACTACCACTCCATCTGTGCCACCGCTACTAGCCGCTTGGTAAGCACCAGTTGTAGTAGGAAAATTAGTGGATGATGTTACAGAACCTAAATAAATATTATTGTTTGCATCTACATTTACCTCTTGCGTGGATGAGCCCTCGGTGCCGCTACCTCCTAAGTAAGTAGAACCCAATAAGGCCGTGCCAGCTAAATTCATACTGGTAATAAAAAGATCTTGCGAACCGCCCAACGTATTATCATAACAACCGGTGCTGGTAGGAAAATTAGAACTAGCGGTATAACCTGCAATTATTAGTTCGTCATTGGATGTACAAACCATACTACTTGGGAAATCACCCCCATTACCACCAAGGTATGACGAGTGCATTAGCCCCGTGCCAGTGGGCGTATATCGGTTAATGCCTACATCAATACTACCGCCAAATGCCTGCTGATAACTGCCCAACGTTACTGGCCAGCCCACACCAAAACATTCGCCGCCAGCAAATAAATGACCCGTATTATCATAGGCCGCACTCCAACCAAACGTCGTAGAAGTACCGCCGCTGTAAGTGGCAAATATCAAAACAGGGTCAATAATTAATTGCTGAGCATGATTGTATCCATCAGGAAAAGAAAATGAAACGACGTTATTTTTTAGCACAAATTCAGTTGCCACCGCCCTGCGTTTGCCATTTATTATTTGGTAGGAAATTGGTTTCAGTTCTGATTTTTCGCCTACGCTCGTTTCGATTATTAAATTTCCATTAGTATGCAATCGTGCCGAAGCACCTGATAATGTCATCGCGATTTGTTCAGTATTAGCGTTGGGGGCCACATAAAATTCATACTTCAACCCACCATTATTGGTGAGGTAAGCCAAATCAATATCAGGGTACAAATTGTTATATTTTATAGTTTCATAAGTTGCTACTTGGCTGCGCCATTTGTTTTTATCTGCGCCCAAATAATAATTTTGGTAATAGCTTTTTTTATCACTTGCCGATATTAATGTGTTTGGATTTGCATTTACAAATTCCATTTTGAACGCATGGAACGGTACCATATCATCCGCAGTGTGGTTGTGATTATGCTCATGATGCTCCTCATGAATGGCACCTACCCGCATCCCATCATAAAAATTATAAACAATACTATTTGGTGTAAAAAACATGGCACCATTTGTCACATGGGCTTTATACTGAAACGGTTCAGCCCATTGCCCTGCATTTTCGATAAAAAAAGTACCGCTAGCATCTTTACCTAAAGTGAGCAAACCGAGTGATACGAGTAGAAGTGTTAGCATTGTTTTTTTCATAAAAAGGATATTTTCTAATTATAAGGACGTCCCAAGTGTTAAATCGGTTAGTAATATCCGAAAAAAAATTGACTTGACATATTTTTCACTAAGTAAAAGTTCCAGAATTTCCTTTTAAAAAAAACAGGGCGAAAAGAAATGGTTGTAATAAAAAGCCGCTAAAAATTTATTTTGAAATACAGGCTGCACTCAAAATTGCGGGCTTTTTTTATATAAAATTGCGCAAGCTTTTTGCCATTTATTTAAAAACCAAAAGCCCGTGTACTGAAAAAAAATAGTGTAAAATCTGTATAGTCCGCAAATTGGATTAATTTAACCGCTTAAATAAAAAAACACACTATGAGCGAAGAAGTAATACTAGAAGAATACAAAGGCGACGGAATGCCCGAGCAAACTACAGGACACCCCAAGGGGCTGATGACCCTTTTCTTTTCGGAAATGTGGGAGCGTTTTTGCTACTACGGAATGCGCACATTGTTGACGCTGTATTTGGTAAAATCTTTATTAAAAGGCGATGCCGAAGCTTCATTAATTTATGGTGCATACACGGCCTTGGTTTATGCGGCTCCAATATTAGGCGGTCGTATGGCCGATAAATATTTGGGTTATCGCTACGCAGTTTTACTTGGTGCTGTGATGATGGCAATTGGCGAATTTATAATTCTCGGCGGCAACGAAGTAATGCTTATGATTGGTATGGGCGCGCTAATTGTTGGTAACGGATATTTCAAAGCCAACATTTCAACCATTGTAGGAAAGCTATATAAAGATGGTGATCCGAGACGAGATTCGGGCTTTACAATTTTTTATATTGGTATAAATATTGGCGCACTGTTGGCCACCACTCTCGTAGCTTACGTAGGCGAAACGTATGGTTTTAAATATGGATTTGGATTAGCGGGTATCGGTATGTTGGCAGGCTTTATTATTTTTTATACTGGGCGAAAAAACTTTGAGCGTGCGCCAGGTGTAAACATTACGCCAGCCGGTCATAAAAAAGTTTTTGGTTCGTTGACCATGGTTCATGCCATTACGGTGGGTTCACTGTTGCTTATTCCATTGTGCTATTTCCTTATAAAAATGAGTTCGGCATTAGGCGTAATCTTAGTTATCCTTTTCGTAGTTATTTGTGCGCAACTAATAATGGCGGGTATAAAAGCTGATAAGGAGATGATGGATATAAATGAGATTGACTCCTTGCTAAAAGAAGACGGCATCACGGTAGCAAAACCAGTTTGGAAAGACAGAATGATTGCGCTCATTATTTTAATGTTGGTCAATATTGTTTTTTGGGCATGCTTTGAGCAGGCAGGTACTTCGCTTACATTATTTGCCGATCGGAATGTGGACAGGCACTTACTAGGTTGGGAAATGCCAGCATCTATGACGCAGTTTTTTAATCCTGCGTTCATAGTAATTTTTGGTTCAATATTTTCGGTAATGTGGGTAAAGCTTGCCAAGATTGGTAAAAATCCGAGTATCCCAGTAAAATTTGGTTTGGCGTTTTTACAAATCGCGGCTGGTTTTTTAATTTGTAAAGTAGCCTTGCCTTTTGCAAATGAAGCGGCTCAAGTTCCGTTATTGACCATCGTATTTTTATATCTTTTGCATACGACGGGTGAGTTATTTATATCGCCAATAGGATTATCAATGGTAACCAAAATGGCCCCGAAAAATATTGCGGGCACAGCAATGGGTGCCTGGTTTTTAAGTTTTGCCATGGCTAATTATACGGCGGGTATAATTGCATCCCTCACGGGAGGCGAAGGCGGCGAAGTACTAAGTGCTTCCGAAGGACTTAATAAATACACTGATGTATTTTCATACTTAGCTATAGCACTTTTGATAATTGGCATATTGGTAATTGCTTTAAATGGCCCAATCAAAAAATTAATGCACGGTGTAAAATAATTTTTTGGAGACCTATAATGTTTTCAAAATCTTATAGGTCTTTGCCTTCAAAAAGAAACTTCCAAAGTCTATTAGCAATTCCGCTATAGACTTTGGAAGTTTTTTAAGTAAACCCTATTTCACATCACCCATCAACTTACGCATCAAGGGCGAGATTGCAATCAATAAAACGCCCGCAATAACTGCATAAATAGCAAACTGCTTATAACCATCAGTATACGAAATTAATTTGTCCATAGCAGTAGCATTGGGATTTGTGCTAACGATGCTCGCGCCAAAAAGACCTGCCACATATTGCCCATAGGCACTCGCCAAAAACCACATCCCCATCATCAATCCTTGCAAACGCTTGGGCGAAAGTTTGGTCATGATTGATAAACCAATGGGCGACAAACACAGCTCACCAAAGGTCACCACAAAATAGGCAAGCGTAAAAATATCAAGCGACGTCATACCATCGGTGCCGGCAAAAAAGCGTGTGGCATAAAAAATATAAAACGCCAATCCTAAAAACAAAAAGCCCAAACCAAATTTTATAACCGTGTTCGGTTCTATTTTTTTGCGCGCCATGGCAATCCAAAGAATGCCGAGCAGCGGCGCAAAAATGATAACGAACAAAGAGTTGGCTGAGTTGTTTACGCCATTGGGGTCGAGCGTGATGGCGCCCAATAATTTATCGTCGAGGTTATTGGCTGCAAACAAACTAAGCGAACCTCCAGCTTGCTCAAAAATGGCCCAAAACACAATGGAGAAAATAATAAACATCAAAGCCGCCAATAATTTTTTGGCTGCGGCGGTGCTTTCCTTTCGCATTTCGTAAAATAAATAAATCAAACTAAAGGGCCCAATGATGTACATAAACCAATCGGTATAGCGCGTATTTGCCACCATCACCATAATGACGGGCACGCACAACAATGCGCCTACATACACTAAGTATTCGTACCATTTTTTGCCTTTATAAACGGGCGCGGCTTCGGGCAAAAAAGAAGCGTCGTCTATCGAAGATTCTAAAGGTGAAAGGCCAATAGGACCCAACGTTTTTCGTGTATATACAAAAGTTATTAAGCTAATCGTCATGACTAATGCCACCAAACCAAAAGCTGCATTCCAACGCAAATGTTCGGGAACAACCGATGATAACATGGTGCCTTTGCCAATTGCAATACAGGCATAGCCACCCAGCAAAGCACCAATATTTATACCCGAATAAAAAAGTGAAAAGCCAGCATCGCGGCGCACGTCGCCATCTTTGTACAAAGCGCCTACCATGGTAGAAATATTTGGTTTAAAAAAACCAGTTCCTACTATCAAAAAACTAATTCCTAAAAAGAAAAATGCTTTAGGGTCAGCCACTAAAATAAGGCTCCCTACAATCATGAGTAGGCCGCCCCAAAAAAGCGATTTGCGAAAGCCCAAAATTTTATCGGCAAACAAACCACCGATAAATGTAAAGGCATACACCCAAGCTTGCGTAGCACCGTATTGCAGATTAGCGGCGGTTTCACTCAAGAATAACTCATGCACCATGAAAAAAGTAAGCATGCCGCGCATGCCATAAAAACTAAATCGCTCCCACATTTCAGAGAAAAATAAATACCAAAGTTGTTTGGGATATTTGCCCTGGAACGATTGAATTTCGTTTAGCTGCGCTTCTTGAGTTGCTTGCATAATTTGCTTGGATTTTGAAAAATGAATGTACTTCATAACTTGAAATACTTGCACATTTGATTGTGGACATAAAAGCCAAGCAAAATTTATTGGCGTTACTTAAACCTATAAGGATTCCAAAACCTTATAGGTTTTTCTTATTTGCAAACCCAAAGATTTACTTTTGCCCGCTATGGCAGAAAATAACAAATGGCAATCGCTCATTGCCCATTGTAAAGAATATGGTTTTGTATTTCAAAGTAGCGAAATTTATGACGGCTTGCAAGCTGTTTATGATTATGGTCCGTGGGGTGTAGAACTGAAAAAAAATATCAGAGAATATTGGTGGAAAACGATGGTGTATCAAAACCAAAATATTGTTGGTTTGGACGCTGCTATTTTTATGCACCCAACTACTTGGAAAGCGAGCGGCCACGTTGATAGTTTTTCTGACCCCTTGATTGATAACTTGGATAGTAATAAACGCTACCGTGTTGACCATTTAATAGAAGCAAAAGCCGATGCTTTAAAAGAAGCAGGCGAAACTGAAAAGGCGCAAACACTTTTAGACAAAATGGAACTGTTGGAAAAAGAAGAAAACATGGCCGGGCTAAAAGAGTTGATTATTGAAAATGATATTCGATGCGCCGTAAGTGATACGTGCAATTGGACGGACGTGCGTCAGTTCAATTTAATGTTTGGCACACAAGTAGGTTCTGTGGCGGAAGATTCTACCGAAATTTATTTACGCCCCGAAACGGCGCAGGGCATTTTTGTAAACTTTTTAAATGTACAAAAAACAGCACGACAAAAAATTCCTTTTGGAATTGCGCAAACGGGGAAAGCTTTCAGAAACGAAATTGTGGCGCGTCAGTTTATTTTTAGAATGCGCGAGTTTGAACAAATGGAAATGCAATTTTTTGTGCGCCCGGGCACACAAAAAGAATGGTACGAATATTGGAAAGAAAAACGAAGCCAATGGCATAGAGATTTAGGAATTCCTGCTGAGAAAGAACGTTTTCATGATCACGTAAAATTGGCGCACTACGCCGATGCAGCTTGTGATATTGAGTACGAATTTCCGTTTGGATTTAAAGAAGTAGAAGGGATTCACTCGCGCACAGATTTTGATTTGACACAGCATCAAACTTTTAGTAAAAAGAAACAGCAATATTTTGATAATGATATAGACCCCGAAACCAACAAGCCTTACGGAAACTATATCCCCTACGTTATCGAAACTTCCATCGGCCTTGATAGAACGGTGTTGATGGTGATGAGCGAAGCGTATGTAGAAGAAGATTTGAGCACAGAGGATAAAAAAGATAGCCGCGTAGTTTTAAAATTGCCAGCAAGATTGGCGCCTATTAAATTAGCTATTTTACCCCTTACAAAAAAAGACGGACTACCCGAAAAAGCAAATGAATTATTGGCCGCTTGTCAAGACGAGTTCAATTGTTTTTACGAAGAAAAAGATAGCATTGGCAAACGCTACCGCAGAATGGATGCGCTGGGTACGCCTTTTTGTGTAACCATCGATCATCAAACCTTGGAAGATGATACGGTTACAAGTCGCCACCGAGATTCTATGGAGCAAGAGCGCATTGCGTTGAGCACCGTTATCGATTTGGTTAAACAGGCGGTGAAGTAAATCATCACATAAGACAGTGCATGGGTTTGGGATTTTTTACCGTCAAGCAGTTTTTTTAAACGTTGAGAAAAGTAAATTAAACAAGAAAAACAAACGACCGAATATTTTTATTTTGAGAGGTTTTTTAGAAAATAAGTAATGTCGCCATCGGTCAATACAAGCTCATTATCCACGGCTTTAAATATTGCATATTCCTTAGTTTGATTCATTACTTGTAATATAAATTTATCATCTTCTATGCGCAATATGCCTTTATCGCTAATGGTTTTACCAGCATCGTTGTAAGCGGCGAGTACATCATAGCTACCATCGGCGTGGCTTTTGCCAATTTCGAGGCTGTGCAAATACACTTTTTGCCTACTAAAATTTGGATCTTCTTTTTTGTACAAACTCCAACTTCCTTGCAAAAATAGCGCATCCAATATGTTAATTTTCCGTTCGCCAACACCGGGAATAATTTTTTCAATAGGTGCCAAATAAAATTTGTCCACGCGGCGCAAGTAAGAGTTATAATCGTCACCTGCCAATAGTAGATAATCTTTTGTAAGTATAATTTTATTATACCCTATGTCGTCGCCCATTGAAAATTTATTTTGTTTAGTTACATGAAATGGAACGTCGCTAGTCTTGCCGCTAGGATAATATCGGTACACCGTACTATCACTTCTAAATTCTAGCTTTACCGTATCAGAAAATTCTATAGCCATCTCCTTTCCGCCACGCTTATTTTCTGTGCGCTTAAATTCTTGCCAATTTCCAAATAACTGATTCTCGGGTACTTGCGGTGAAGGTGCAGTAGGTGAAATTTTGCATATTGTACTCTGTACAGGGTCACAAAATGCAAAAGCTATCATGGAATAAAAAAGGATATACGCGCTTACTTTCATAATAAGGTAAAAATAATATTTTTATTATCACTATCTCCAATTCCCAAAGGTCAGGTGTGGGAATTGCAAATTTATTTTGCGGCTCGCATTCGGCTCAATGTTTCTTGCCGCAGACCCAAAAAACTAGCAATGTCTTTGATCTTAACCCGCTGTACCAAATGCGGATAGTTGTCCAAAAAATAGGCCCATTTATTCTCGGCACTTTGCTTACGCAATTGGAATAAATGTTCCTCGCTAGCTGCATAATATTTTTGAGTGAACAGCCGCACAATATAATTATACTCCAAATAATTTTTGAGCAGTTCTTCTTGTTTTTCAAATGTAATTTGGGCAATGGTACTGTCTTCATAAGCTTCCAAAAATTCATAACCTGGGCGGCGGCTGTAAAAACTATTTACCGATAATACAATTTCGCCCTCGGTGGTAAAGCGCGAACTAATGTCTGCGCCGTCATTCATATAGTAAGATCGAATCATACCATCAAGCACCAATGTTACATGCTTGCTGCATTGGCCATCTTTCAGGATTATGTCGCCGCGTTTTAATTCAATAATCTGTGTCGAAATTTCTAGCTCCTTTCTCAGCTTTTCAGAAAGTGGATGAATCGTTTCTATCTTATTTAAAAAAGCAGTGAGCATTGCTCAAAGATAGTTTTGTTCCTGCACCTGCGGGAACATTTAAAACCTGAAATTTGCAGCATGTCAAGAATCTTAGCCATCGATTACGGAAGCAAACGCTGCGGTATAGCCGTAACAGATAACCTGCAAATTATTGCCAAAGGATTGACAACAGTACATTCCACAGATTTGATAGCTTGGCTCAAGGATTATTTT
>JBBSPP010000048.1:0-10730 GCA_038258625.1 Chitinophagales bacterium | reverse complement strand
TTAGTAGTTAGTAGTTAGTATTTTAATGCCATCACCTCCATACTCAGTGACGCAACGGACCTATTAAAGTACCAATCAATTATGAAAACATAAAGTTGAATCCTATAACTATCATATCCTTATCACATTCACAATAGTTAAAGTAAACTTTAACTTTTTAAGCCTGTGCCAAATTCGTATGTAAAAACAAATCGGCTATATTTGTTTACCATTATGATAATTTTCCTGGAGGGAGATATAATAAAAAAAACACCGGCCAACCTTTGGATGCAGGTGGGCGGCGTGGGCTACGAAGTTCATATTAGCCTCAATACGTTCGAGCTGCTGCAAGATGCAAAGCGCGGGCGCATTTTTATCTACCACCACCAAACCGAGCAAGGCCAAAGCCTATTTGGTTTTTTTGATGAAAAAGAAAAAGAGCTTTTTATGCATCTCATTTCGGTATCGGGTGTTGGTACAAGCACCGCCCGCGTAGCACTCAGCGGCATGAAGCCTAGTGAAATAACCAATGCCATCGTAAACGACAATGAGGCAATGGTAACAAGCATAAAAGGTATTGGCCCCAAAACCGCCAAGCGATTAATACTAGAGCTAAAAGACAAACTGCTAAAACAAAGTGAAAATGTAGAAATGGTAAATGGGCAAGGCAATAATCTGAGCCACGATGCGTTAACTGCTCTAATAAGCCTTGGCATAGCGCGCACGGCTGCTCATAAAGCCGTACAAAAAGTAATAGCCAGCAGCGAGCAACTAAGTGTAGAAGAAGTAATAAAACTAGCCCTCAAACAGATATAGATTCAACCTTGAAAAACAAACGCGCATTATATTATATTATAATTCTCATCGGTATGGTAGGCGGTATCTCGGTGTTTGATACGTCAGAGTCTTCGCCGTTTTATTTTCCGTATAACCCCGAGGGTGAGGATAGTACCAAGTCAAAAAAAGATAGTCTGAAATTCCCCATCACCGATCGTATTGGTACCAAAGCCGGTGATAAAAAAGGCAAACAATTTGACCTAAATGATCCATCGAATTTAGAAACCGAATACGAGTACGACCCCAAAACAGGGCAATACACCGTAAAAGAAAAAATTGGCGAGAGTTATTATCGCAATCCTACCTCCATGAGTGGCGAGGAAATGATGGATTATCAGGCAGACAAATATGAGGATGAATATTGGCGCAAACGAGCCAATACGCTTTTTAATATTACAAAAACCGGCGGCGTAATACCCAAGGTAGAATTAGGTAATGCTATTTTCGATCGCATATTTGGCGGTAGCACTATTGAGGTAAAACCACAAGGAAACGTCGATATGTTTTTTGGTGGTAACTGGCAAAATGTACAAAACCCTGCCCTCGTACAAAGCGCGCAGAAGTACGGTATTTTTGATTTTGATATTCAAATGAACATCAACATGCTAGCCAAAATTGGCGAAAAAATGCGCATGAATTTTAACTACAACACCCAAGCTAGTTTTGATTTTGAAAACCAATTGAAGTTAGAATATGCCGGCGAGGAAGATGATATTATTCGAAAACTAGAGGCAGGGTATATTAGTTTTCCTTTAAAAAGCTCGCTGATACAAGGGGTGCAATCGTTATTTGGTATCAAAGCCCAACTACAGTTTGGCCGCCTCATGATGACCAATGTTGTATCGCAGCAAAAATCTCGCCGAGAAAGTTTTGCCGTGAAAGGCGGCGTGCAAACCCAGCAGTTCGAAATAAAAAGTGATGAATATGATTACTTCCGCCACTTTTTATTAGCGCAGTATTTCAGAGATAATTATAATGGCGCATTGGAGCGTTACCCTATTATCCAATCGCTCAATAATATTACGCGCATAGAAGTATGGATAACCAACCGCCAAGGTACCACCCAAAATGTACGCGATATTGTAGCCCTGCAAGATTTGGGCGAGCCACGCCCGTTCAACCAGCTGTTCCAGAGCAATCCCGGATCGCTGCCAAGTAATGATGCCAACTCGCTTTATACCCAAATACTACAAACGCAAGGTATTCGCGAAACGGGCAAAGTAATTACCGGTTTGCAAAGCAAAGGGCTACAAGCGGCCAATGATTTTGAAAAAACATTTGCCCGAAAACTAAACCCCAACGAATTTAATTTTAACCCACAGCTAGGATTTATATCTGTAAATACACAGCTACAGCCAGATGATGTAATTGGTGTAGCCTTTGAATACACGCACAATGGAAAGGTGTATCAGGTAGGTGAGTTTTCTCAATCCCTGCCGCCAGATAGTACTACGCCCAAGGTATTGTTCCTAAAGATGCTAAAGTCCACCACGCCAGATCCGCGCAAGCCTATATGGGATTTGATGATGAAAAATGTATATCCTTTGGGTGCTAGTGGTGTAAATCCCAACAATTTTATACTCAACGTATTGTATCAAGATCCAGGCGGTGGGCTAAAACGTTTTTTACCCGAAGGTCCCAAAGCCGGTATTCCGTTACTCAATTTATTAAACCTTGACAGGTTAAATAACCAGGGTGATCCGCAGCCCGATGGTCGATTTGATTATGTAGAAGGGCTTACCGTACAATCGTTACAGGGAAAAATAATTTTCCCAGTCTTAGAGCCTTTTGGCCAAGATTTAAAACCTGTTTTTGAAGGTAATATTGCGCTGGAAAAAAAATATGTTTATGATATTTTGTATGACTCTACCAAAAATATTGCCATCCAGTTTCCACAGTTCAATCGCTATGTTTTAAAAGGAAGTTTTGAAGCGGCAAATTCCTCAGAGATTTTCTTGGGCGGCTTTAATATTCCGCAGGGATCGGTAAATGTAAGTGCCGGTGGGCAGCGCCTTACTGAGGGTGTGGATTATACCATTGATTATGGCATAGGCAAACTAAACATAATAAACTCTGGCGTGCTAAGCAGCGGCGTACCTATTAATGTAACGTACGAAAACAATATTGCCTTTGGCACGCAGGTACAAAATTTTGTAGGCTCGAGGTTGGATTATTTTATCAATGATAATTTTACGATGGGTGCTACCATTTTGCGATTGTCTGAGCGGCCATATTTTAATAAGGTATCCTTTGGCGAAGACCCAATTAAAAATACTGTTCTTGGGCTGGATGCAAATTATCAGAAAGAATTGCCGGGACTTACTACTTTTTTAAATAACTTACCTGTCATAAAAACAAGCGCCACCTCCATGATTACGGGTACGGGCGAGGTAGCGCAGTTAATACCTGGGCATAACAAATTAATAAATGGACCCAGCGGTGCTGGCGAAATTTACATAGATGATTTTGAGGGTGCGCGGAGTTCATATGATTTAAAATTCCCAGTTACATCATGGGCCTTGGCCAGCACACCTTCTGGCGCTACCGATGATCGTGGTCAGGAGCTATTCCCTGAAGCATCTTTGGTAAATAACAGAGATTATGGCAAAAACCGCGCGCGCTTGGCATGGTATAATTTGGATCCGTGTTTGGCTGATTTTAATCAAAATTGCAAGCCCGACCACTTAACTAAAGACGATATTTCTAGCCACTACAAAAGATTAATTCAGCAGCAAGAGCTGTTCCCCAATCGCTCACAAACTGCATTACAAGGAAACCAGACAACCTTGGACATGACGTTTTTCCCAAATACGCGAGGGCCATATAACTATGATGCTACCAATATAAACCCCGACGGTACACTACAAAACCCCGAAACGCGATGGGGTGGTATTATGCGTGCCATCGATTTTAGTGATTTTGAAACGGCTAATGTTGAGTTTGTAGAGTTTTGGATGCTCGATCCGTTTTTGGAAACGACAAATCCGTCTCCCGGTAAATTGTATTTAAACCTCGGTAATATTTCAGAAGATATATTGAAAGATTCGCGCAAATTTTTTGAGAATGGCCTGCCCTTCCCACTCGACCCTAGCAAAACTGAGACGACAACTTGGAGTAGAGTGCCCAAATTTCAGCAGCAAATTACACCTGCATTTGGCAGTTCGGCCGAGGAGCGCGAAGCGCAAGACCAAGGATATGATGGTATGAATGATGATGAGGAACGTGGCCAATTACAAACGTATTTGGATGCATTGGCTGCTACACTTGGTACTACATCCGCGGCCTACCAGCAAGCATTCAATGACCCCAATAATGATAACTATCATCATTTTAGGGGCGATGATTATGATAACGAGCAGCGCAACACGTTGCAACGTTACATTCAATTTAATAATCCACAGGGCAACTCGCCAGTGCAAAATGGCAATACACAATTTTCTAATTCGTTTACCAACATACCCGAATCCGAAGATATAAATAGAGATAATACGCTGAATGAAAATGAGCAGTATTTTCAGTATGTGCTCGATATAAAGCCCAACATGAATGTGGGAGAAAACTTTATCGTAAATAAGCAAATAACCAACGTAACGTTTGCCAATGATAAACAGTCGGATGCAGTTTGGTATCAGTTTAAAATTCCTATTCGTAAGTATAACAAAAGTGTAAACGGCATTAGCGATTTCCGGTCTATTCGTTTTGCACGCTTGTTCATGACTGGTTTTGCCGATACTACAGTGTTGCGTTTTGCCCGTATGGAACTAGGCCGTAATCAATGGCGCCGGTACAATTTTTCATTAAAAGCACCTGGCGAATTAGTACCAATTTCGGATAATGATGCTACTACATTTAACCTCACCTCGGTGAGTTATGAAGAAAATGGCTCACGCTCGCCAGTACCGTATGTAATTCCGCCAGGCATTATTCAGCAGCAACAGCAGGCCTCTACGGGTAATACAGTGCGGCTTAATGAGCAGGCACTGTCATTACAATTGTGCAATTTGGAAGATGGCGATTCTCGCGGTGTGTTCAAATCATTGGGCATGGATATGCGTCAGTTCAAAAAAATAGATATGTTTATACATGCCGAGGATGCCGAAACTGGGCGTTTAAGAGACGGCGACATTCGTGGGTTTATTCGCTTAGGAAGTGATTTTGCTAATAACTATTATGAATATTCTATCCCATTAAAAATTTCGCAGCCAGGAATAGGCTCGGCCGAAAATGTGTGGCCCGAAGTAAACAATTTAAACCTTGAGTTTCAAGAATTGATTGATGCTAAACTAGAGCGTAACAGAATAGGGCATCCCTCCACAGTGCCTTATGTAAAAGAAACTGGCAATGGCCGTTTTATAACCATTGTAGGAAATCCCAATATTGGTGACGCAGAGTCGTGCATGTTGGGTGTGCACAACCCCGCCAAAGGCCCAAACAGGCCCGATGATAATGGTGGCAATGTATGTGCCGAAGTTTGGTTCAATGAATTGCGCCTGTCTGATTTATCGGAAGATGGCGGTACAGCGGCCACCGGGCAAGTAGATATCCAGTTGGCAGATTTGGCAACTATAAAATTAGGCGGCAATTTGTACACGGCTGGATATGGCAATATTGACCAACGAGTAAATGAGCGTGCCCGTGAAAACTTTTCGCAATTTGATGTATCTACCACTGTAAATGCAGGTAAATTGTTCCCTGAAAAATGGGGCGTTCAATTGCCTGTGTATGCTGGTTATAATCAGGCGGTTACTAATCCTGTTTACGATCCGTATGATTTGGATGTAAAGTTTAAGGATAAACTAGATGCATTGGAAGGTGGCGCACGCGATTCGGCACGTCAGGTGGCGCAAGATTTTACTGCTATTAAAAGTTTTAACCTGCAAAATATTCGTATTGCACCCAAGAAAAATGATAAGGTTGAACCATGGGATTTTCAAAATTTCACAGCTAGTTATGCTTTTACCGAAACTGCAAAACGCAGCCCGTTAATAGAAAAAGATGAGCTGGACGAACACAACATTAGCTTGGGCTATGCGTATGCGCCAAAATCAAAACCAATTGAACCTTTTAAAAACGTAATAGACAAAAAGTATAAATACTTAAAGGCGATTCGAGATTTCAATTTTAGTTTGTTGCCTGCTAATTTATCTTTTAACAATAATCTGCAACGAATTATTGGCGAAACGCGCCTACGCAACATTGATGATGGCGATTATGAGTTGCCCGTAAACTATTATAAATTTTTTACGTGGACGCGTAATTATAATTTGCGTTGGAATCTTACCAAATCTTTATCGGTAGATTACAGTGCGGTAAATTTATCACGTATTGATGAGCCTCAGGGCCGCATTGATACCAAAGAAAAACGTGATACGCTCTACAATAATTTGTTCAGAGGTGGCCGAAATACAAATTTCAATCACAACCTCAATGCTAACTATACATTGCCTTTCAATAAATTCCCAATATTGGATTGGATGACGGGGCGTGCCTCCTACTCCTCTACCTACGATTATACGCGGGCATCAATACTAGCTACTAATTTGGGAAACACCATAGGCAATACGCAGAATAAAACGGTGAATGGCGAATTCAATTTTGCCCAGCTTTATGATAAATCAAAACTATTGCGCATCATAAAACAGCCAAGGCAAAATATTGGTAATGATAAGAAAAAAGAGTTGCCACAATTAAAAAATCCTGACCAAGGCAAAAAACCAAAAGAAGGAAAACTTGTAGAAATAGGCAAACAAAAAGAAGTACCCACGCAGGACAACGTGAATGAAAATGCTGATGCGCCAACGTCCGATAGCCTGAGTCAAAAAGAAAATTTGATAGAAAATGATAAAGTAACAATCAGTAGCGGCGGTAAAAAAGACCAAGATAGAGAGGCAGAAAAAAAGAAAAAAGAAGCCGAAAAACAAAAAGAGAAAGAGAAGGCAGAAGCTGAAAAATTAAAAAAGAAACTGGCACGAAAAAAGAAACGAGAAGAACGTAAAAAACGCATACCCAACCCAACTGAAGGTGTGCGAATAGCCGGCCGCGCATTAATGGCGTTGCAACGAGTAAGCGTAACCTATGATGAAACGCAGGGTACGATTTTACCTGGCTACCTTGATAGCAATCAATATTTTGGAATGAACTTTGGCAATCAATTTAAGCCCGGTACAGATTTTGTATTTGGCTATCAGCCCGATAATGTGTGGCTAGACGAGGCAGGAAATAAAAATTGGTTTACGCGTGATTCTCTTTTTAGCCAACAATTGCAACAACGCTACGGGCAAAATTTAAACATTACCGCCAACTTTGAACCATTCAGAGATTTTAGGCTAGATCTTACTTGGCGCAAATCATTCACCAAAGACCTCACCGAACTTTTTAAAGATACCATTGGCGGCACCGACGAATACATTCATTTGAATCCTTATCAAACCGGTAGTTTTGATGTATCGTACATAACGGCCAGAACCTTGTTTCAGAAACGGGACAAAGACACAAAGTTGAACGAAGCATTTTATAATTTTGAAGACTACCGAGAAACTATTTCAAATAGGCTTGGTGTTGTAAACCCCTACACGAATGGTATTCCGAATCCAAATGATCCAGATTTTGCCAAAGGCTATTCCCGCTACCAACAGAATGTTTTGATTCCCGCATTCTTATCTGCCTACACGGGCCGCGACCCCGAGTCATTCCCACTCGTGCAGGAAGATAATCAGTCCGTGCGATCCAATCCGTTCAAGCATATTTTCCCGCTGCCCAATTGGCGGTTGACGTACAATGGCCTTTCGCGGAATAAAAAAATGCGCAAAGTTTTTCAACAATTCACATTGCGTCATGCTTACAATGGCTCCTTATCTATGAATGGTTTTAATAGTGCGCTCATGTATAATGATGTC
The DNA here is from genome assembly GCA_038258625.1 of Chitinophagales bacterium. Classification (GTDB taxonomy): domain Bacteria; phylum Bacteroidota; class Bacteroidia; order Chitinophagales; family Chitinophagaceae; genus JAGNRR01. Next base: position 3,018 of record JBBSPP010000048.1, on the reverse strand, counting down.
TTTGCATTGGGTTATCCGTCCTTTATAGATTCTACTTCGGGTAATTATGTGCCATTTTTCTTGGTACCCAATATTACCACTACCGAGAGTTTTGCACCATTCGTAGGGGTAGATTTCACGTTGCAAAATTCTTTTAATTTTAAATTTGAATATAAAAAATCACGTACACTCAGCATGAGCTTAATTGATTTCCAACTAAGCGAAACCAACAGTACAGAGTTTTCAATAGGTATGGGTATTCGCTTAAAAGATTTTACAATTCCTACACAGTACTTCAATTTGCATAATCAAAAAAGTGATGTAAACATGAAAATGGATTTCTCCATTCGAGATGATCTTACCAGTATCAACCGCCTCGATGAGCGTACTAGCATCCCCACCCGTGGGCAAAAAGTAATCAGTATTTCGCCGTCAATTGATTATTTGGTCAATAAAAACTTGACTATTAGATTGCTCTACGATCGCCGCCAGAGCATTCCAAGTGTAAGTACTGCTTTTCCTATTACATCTACTCGAGGTGGTATTATGTTTAGGTTTTTGTTTGGGCAATAGTATTTTTTACAAAAAGTTTAGGTTTCTCCGAGGCATAATTACGTAACTTGCAGTACATCTCAAAATGACGAATTATCAACTTTTAATCAATAGATTAGATTCTTTTATACGGAAATATTATGCCAACAAACTATTGCGTGGCGCTATCATATTTTTGGCAAGTGCGCTTGCTTTTTATTTAATCATAAGCTTAGGCGAATATTATTTTTATTTCCCCTCATGGCTACGCTATACGCTGTTGGGTATTTTTGGTGTAGTGGGTTTTGGTAGTTTAATTGTATGGGTATTGGTGCCTTTATTAAAAATGTCGAGGTTAGGCAACGTTATTTCCCACTCGCAGGCTGCCGAAATTATTGGCAGCCATTTTCCGAATGTAAAAGATAAATTGCTCAATATTTTGCAGCTAAATCATTTGCAAGAAAGTAGCCAAAGTCAAGCATTAATTACAGCAAGTATTGAGCAAAAAACGAGAGAGCTAAATCCAATTCCATTTGCCTCGGCCATCAATCTTTCTAAAAATAAAAAATATCTCCCCTACCTGCTGTTGCCTTTGTTGGCAGGAATTGTAATCCTTTTTACGAATGCTAAAATTTTTACCGACAGTGCTGAGCGATTATTTCAACCTGATAAAGCATTTGTGCCTGCCGCGCCATTTGCTTTTGAACTAGAAAATAAAAAATTATCTATTGCCCAATTTGAGGATATAGAAATTAAAGTAAAAGTGAGCGGTAAAACCTTACCCGAAAGCGTGAATATTAATTTGGGTGGTCAGCGTATTTCCATGAACAAAAAAGACGCTTCCCACTACGCTTACACTATTCATAAATTAAGCAAAGACGCTCGTTTCAATTTTGAAGGCAATGGTTTTTTGAGCGAAGAATACAAAATAAAAGTAATGCCCAATCCGAGCATAAAAGGTTTTGAAGTATCGCTTAATTATCCAAGTTACACAGGCAAAAAAGATGAAGTATTAAAAAATATTGGCGACGTAGTTGTACCGCAGGGCACCTCTATTCGTTGGTCTTTCACCACCGAGAACACGGAAAAAGTGATGTTTGGCTTTAGTCAATTTCCTACACAGCCCATGGCCAAAAATGGGAAGACGTTTTCCATAGCCAAAACTTTTTACCGCGATACTTCATACAGTATTTTATTGGCGAATGCCAATGTGAAATCAAAGGATGTTTTGCGCTACCAAGTTTCTGTAATCCCGGATCAATTTCCTTCTATAAATGTGAACCAATACAATGATTCGTTGACGGGTGATTTTGTATTATTCATGGGCGAGGCGGGAGATGATTATGGTGTTTCCTCAGTGGCCATGCAGTATAGCGTGAGCGGCAAAAACGGCAATCGAAACGGACGAATCCCGATGAAAATTACGGCAGGTACTTTTACTCAGTTTGAATACTTTTTGGATGTGCAGGATTTAAAATTAACGCCCGGCGATAAGCTTCAATACTATTTCACGGCCTGCGATAATGATGGCGTAAATGGTAGTAAATGCGCCAAAAGCAGCGTTTTTACTTTTGAAAAACCCACTGAAGCCCAAGCAGACTCTATACAAAAAGAAGCGCAGAAAGAAATTAATAAAGATTTGAAAGACGCTACCAAAGAAAATAAAAAAGTTGACAAACAAATTGAAAAAATAAAAGAAGACATTCTTAATAAAAAATCGCTGGACTGGCAAGACCAAAAAAAGATAGAACAGCTGGTAAACAAAAACGAATCGATCCAAAAACAGATTGAACAAATTCAGAAAAAATTTCAACAGAGCCAACAAAAAAATGAGGAAAAACAATATAGCGATGAGGTAAAAGAAAAGCAAGAGGCGATGGATAAAATGCTCGAAGACCTCAAAAATAATAAGTTGGCAGAGCGCATGAAAAAAATTGAGGAGCTAATGAAAATGCTCAACAAGGATAAACTATTTGAGCAACTAGAGCAAACGCAGGACGAGAACATGCAAATGGAAAAAGACCTCGACCGAATGCTGGAACTCATGAAACAATTGGAGCGCGATATGCGCATGGAAGACCTTGCAAAAAAAGCGCAAGAACTTGCCGACAAGCAAGAAAAACTAAACGAAGAAACTAAAAAAGATAAAGACAGTCAAGAGTTAAAAAAGAAACAAGATGAACTAGAGAAAAAAGTTGATGATCTAAAAAAGGATTTGGACGAGCTAGAAAAAATTAATAAAGAAACAGAAACACCACAAGATTTAAAAGATGTAAAAAAAGACCAAGAGGATGCCAAAAAAGAAATGAGCGAAAGCTCTGACGAACTGAGCAAAGGCAAGAAAAGTGAATCATCAAAATCACAGAAAAAAGCGCAAGAGAGTTTGCAGAAAATGGCAAACGCGCTGAACGCCATGGCGGCTGGTGGCAGCCAAGACCAAACTGAGATTGACATACGCGCTACTCGGCAAATATTATCCAACCTGCTGCGCATGTCTTTTGGACAAGA
>JBBSPP010000047.1:0-10749 GCA_038258625.1 Chitinophagales bacterium | reverse complement strand
GCAAGTTAAAAACCAACATTTACATCCTTCTTGAGCGTTTTCTTGCCTCCTTCTCATCAGCAATTATATCAATAAGTAATTTGCAAAAAAAAGAATTACTACAAGATTTTAAAATCTGCTCTGCTGATAAAATGAACATGATACCGTTGGGCTTGGAGTTGGATAAATTTGCAGAAAACCAAAAACAGAAAAGAACTGCTTTTCGTCAGAAATATCAACTAGCTGATGATGAAGTAGCCATTGGTATTATAGGAAGATTGGCACTTATCAAAAACCACGCTTTGTTTATAGATGCGATAGCTAGATTGCTACAACTCACAACCAAAAAAATAAAAGTTTTAATCATAGGCGATGGCGAAGAAAAAGATTCGATTATTGCTATGCTCCAACAACATAATATATCATACAATTATTACCCCGACGATGCGCACTGCAAACAAGTGTGCCTTACGTCGTGGATAACTGATATGGCTTCTACTTACCCTGGCTTAGATATAATTGCACTCACCTCATTAAACGAAGGCACACCGGTCTCACTTATTGAGGCGCAGGCATCAGGGATACCAATTGTGAGTACTAATGTAGGTGGTGTAAATGATGTGATAATTCGTAATGAAACGGCTTATCTCGTAGAAAGCGAAGATTGTGATACCTTCGCCAAATATTTATTTGATTTAGTTGAAAGTGAAAAACTAAGGCAAAAAATGGGTCAAAAAGGATTTGAACATGTCAAATCAATTTTTGATGTTTCAATTTTAGCAAATAACATGGACGAACTTTACTCTAGATTATTGAATAAAAACAAAAAATAAATGTCTAAAATCCTACTTACTGGCGGCGCTGGCTTTATTGGTTCCAATTTATTACGAGCACTTTTAAATGATGAAAAAGTTTCGCTCGTACGCGTGATGGATAATTTTGAAACAGGTTATAGACAAAATTTGGAAGAAGTACAAGACCATCCAAAGTTTGAATTGTTCGAAGCCAATATCTGCGATTTTGCGGCTTGCGAAAAAGCGATGATAGGAATTGATAAAGTAAGCCATCAGGCAGCATTGGGCTCAGTGCCCCGCAGCATTCATGATCCTGTAAAAAGTAACGAAACAAATATTACTGGCTCAATAAACATTTTTACCGCTGCAAAAAATGCCGGCATAAAAAAAGTGGTATACGCCGCATCTTCCTCAACTTATGGCGATAGCCAAGGCTTACCCAAAGTAGAAAATGTAATTGGCAAACCACTATCGCCGTATGCAGTTACCAAATACGTAATGGAATTATACGCCGACGTTTTTGGCAAAACATACAATATGGATTTTATTGGGCTTCGCTACTTTAATGTGTTTGGCCCGCACCAAAGCCCAAAAGGCGCGTATGCTGCCGTGATTCCATTATTTATGGATGCGGTTTTGAATAACGAGCCGCCCACAATAAACGGCGACGGCAGTTTTAGCCGCGATTTTACTTATGTAGCCAACGTGGTACAGATGAATATCAAAGCACTTTTTACCGATAATCCCGAAGCGCTCAATCAAGTGTATAATGTAGCCTTTGGCGAAAGCACTACTTTGGTACAATTGTTTGACGCCATTACAAAAGCAGCCGGCACGGTTATGCAACCAAATTTTGGACCAAACCGTTTGGGTGATATTCCGCACAGCTTGGCAGATATTAGCAAAGCAAAAAATCTGCTAGGCTATGACCCAAAAATTTCTGTACAGGACGGGCTCAAAATTGCCTTTGATTGGTATAAAGAAAATCGGCAATATTTTTTGTAAAAATTTATAAAACGTCCCAGTCGGATAAGGAAACGTACCAATCTTCTTTTTTACCAAAATCATTATTAGTAAGATTACCCCGAATTAAAAGATTTAGGGGTCTGGGTACTAGTTTGTTCGGGAGTTTGAAGGAGCCAATCTTTATCAATTTATTATTTATAGGACTATTTGTGGTTATGAAAATAATGCCAAAATCCTTATCAAATAACGAGGTTCTCTGGGTGCGAATTAGTGAAATCAAACCAAGAATATCCTTACCGCTAGCATCAAGATGAGCGTAATCCATAAGTAGCAAAGTAGGAATATTCATTATCAATTCTTCTTTTAAAATAACGGTTGCTGTTAGTTCTCCAGTTGAATTTCGCAGGCTAATTATATGAAGCTGCTGTTTCGGTTTTTTGATGTAACGCCAGTTCAGATATCCTTCATCTCTAATAAGTCCAAATTTAAACTGAGCCTGAAATTTATCATAAATGGAAAGAATTTCACTAGTAAAGGAATCTGATTTTTCTAAGGTGTTTCCTTTTAATGATTTCGAGAAAAGAATTTTATTGATAAAATTCACTGGGGCACCTATTATTTTATTCAATCTTAAAAACCGAATCTTGGAACCTACTATAGCTTTTGCATCAAGCGGAAAAATGTAGTTTGGAAATGTTTCGACGTGACTAAAATTATTATACTTTATAAACGTGTGAATACTCTTCGTATTCGGGAATGTGTAAATAAGTTTTATTCCTTCTTTATCTAGATCGTCATTTGCAAAGGTTGCTAACTTGCTAAATACGCCTTGTCCGCGCAATACTTTACTTACCGCCACATCCTGTATCATTGCGTAGCGAGTGCTGTCCTTAGCTAGCCTGCCTTGGTAAATTGGTATATGATAATACGCCAAAATTTTACCTTCATCATTTTTTCCTACGTATATGTATGATGTCTTGCTGGGTAGCATGGCGTATTGCCATTTCCAATAAGCCTGATCATAACCATCCAAATTGTGCGTATCATTCTCCTCTAAAATTTCTCTTATGGCAGCATAGAGTTGGTCTTCGTCTTCGGGACCTAGTCTTGAAAATGTAAGCTCTGTCATAATGTATTAGATTCTTTAATAATCTCGCCCAATGGCGCAAAGGTAAATCGCTCAAGGAGCCGGTCTATTTTAGTTTCTGTTTTTTTCAGATTAATGTAATGGGGGTATCGTCTTCTATTTGATAAGTTAGGAAGAAATGGGTGCTCTGGGTCTAATTCCCAAGGGTGAATATAGAAGATAACAGGACGTAGTTTTTCAGCTTGAGAAAATTTATGAGCAAAATATGCGAATGGTAAAATTCTGAAATATGCACCGCCTAAACCCACATCAAACTTGAACATTTTAAACGTACTTAAAGGAGCTTCCGTCAAATTATTATCTAATAAATGAATGTTTTTTTCGAAACCTTTGATACCGCTCCTTTTATTATCACCAGGATAAATACTTGAATCGTATTCAAAGTCCAACTTTTTTAAAATATCTTTTGCCCACCAGCTACGCTCATCTAACGAAAAGTAGGGCGCTCTAAAGCCAGCATAAGTAATATTAAATTTCTCTTTCGCTAGTTGCTGACAGTTTAAAATTTCTTGTTCAAAAATTTCTGGTGTTAATTTAAAAAGTTCCTTATGTTGGAAAGTATGACATCCAATTTCATGCCCTTCATCAATAATTTCTTGAACAATATCGGGGTGATCTTCAATAACTTTTCCCAGCACGAAATAGGTTGCTTTTACTTTATGTTTTTGTAAAAGGGTGAGCAGTTTTTCGTGCCCAATATGTATGCGTTTTTCATATTGACCCCATTCCGTAATTGGAATATTTACCCCCTGATACCAATCTTCAAAATCTATAGTAAATGCATTTTTCATATTCCCACAAAGCACTACAAATAAAAATGAAACTATGCAGATTACCAATTTAATGTTGGGCTAAAACATAAAAGCTGAATCATAAACTTTTACCACAACCTAAAACTCACCCGATGATGCTCGCAAACGCCATAAGCAACAATAGCTTCGCGGTGCGCAAGCGTACCATATCCCTTATTCTGCTCCCATCCGTATTGCGGAAATTTTTTTGCTAGCCGATGCATATAATCGTCACGGTATGTTTTGGCCAGCACACTTGCGGCAGCTATGCTAGCATATTTTCCGTCGCCTTTTATAATGCATTCGTGGTCTATTTTTTTGTAGGGTTTAAAACGGTTTCCGTCAATAAGTAAAAGCTCGGGTGTTTCGTTTAGTTTAGCAATGGCCAAATGCATGGCTCTAAAAGATGCTTGCAAAATATTTATTTTATCAATCGTTTTGGGCATCACTTTGGCTACGCTAAAAGCAATTGCTTCTTGCTCAATAATGGGGCGCAACAAGTCTCTATTTTTTTCGCTTATCAGTTTTGAATCATTCAGCAGCAGATGAAAAAAATCAGTGGGCAAAATAACCGCCGCGGCAAATACGGGTCCGGCCAAACAACCCCGGCCGGCTTCATCGCATCCAGCTTCGAGTAATTTTTTTTGATAAAAAGATTGTAACACTGCTTGCAAATGTCAAACTTCAAATTACAAATTCCAACATTATATTTTTTCACCACAAGGCATTCAGAATAATTAGAAGCACTCAGAATTTTTCAGTGATACGTTGTATTCTGAGTATTTTAATATTTCCTTTTTTTATAAAAAACAAAACCTGCCACCCCAAAAACTAAACGCTTTAAACCTTATAAACCTTATAAACCAAATCTACCTTTGCATGGCAAAATGAGAAACCCAGTGCATAAAATAATTATTGGTAAGTGGCTAATCCTAGGTGTAGCTATGCTTACGGTGCAGGTTTTGCTGGGTGGTATTACGCGGCTCACTGGCTCGGGGCTATCCATGACCGAGTGGGAGCCCATTCTAGGTGCCTTGCCGCCAATGAATGCTGCCGATTGGCATACGGCTTTTGACGAGTATAAAAAAATTGGACAGTTTGCCTATCTCAACGCTGATTTTACCCTGGCCGATTTTAAATTCATTTATTTTTGGGAGTGGTTTCACCGCAATTGGGCAAGGCTTATAAGTGTTACTTTTTTAGTGCCCTTCGTATTTTTTTTGGTAAAAGGTTATTTCAAATTGCAAGATTTACCCAAGCTCATTATCCTTTTTGCCATTGGCATTTTGTTGGCCATGGTGGGTTGGATTATGGTAGCCTCGGGTCTCAACCCCGATGATTTGTACGTAAGCCATATTAAACTGGCTATGCATTTTAACCTCGCCATGTTTTTAATTGGGCTTACATTTTGGTTTGCTGTTGGGTATCTTTCAGAAAAATTGCCCACCATACCAAATAAAAAACTGTGGAATACGACCCTTATTTTTATTGTATTGCTCGGCGTTCAATTAATATATGGCGCATTTATGGCTGGGCAAAAAGCGGCACAAGCAGCGCCTACTTGGCCGCTTATTAATGGTGATGTGTTACCACCGAGTGTGCTTACTCACAATGTTCTTTATCATACTATTTCCATTCACTTTGTACATCGTACACTGGCGTTTATTATTTTGGCATTCGGTATTTTTTATACTTGGCAGTTAAAAAAAACAGGGCAAGTAAAACTGTATTTATTGCCACTTACTTTAATCATTGTACAAGCATTGTTGGGCATCTTCAGTGTGCTAAGCTCGCCGCGCGCTGTCAAAAACGGTTGGGGTATTTTTGAGTGGAATGCACAATTGCATCAGTTGGTGGCTATGAGTTTGTTGCTTAGCTTGGTGTATTTTTTATTTATTTTCAAAAAAAGAAATACGGTTTAATCAATTTTACCACCAACCTTCCTTGCTGTTTCCACGTCTTTTTATAGTAATTTTATCTTTCTACAAAATACTCGAACAACCATGCGCAGAATTTTATTTTTTTTCCTCTTAATTACGTCTTGTTTCTCAACCAAAATTTATGCGCAAAGCTGTGCAACATTGGTTGTAAATTCAAGTAGCATCCCGCTGATACCCTGTGACCCAAGCAAAATTGTCGATATCTCATTTAATGCAAAAGTTGATTTAAACTTTCCAGTTAATGAAACTGATGTTTATACGGTGGATAGTATTCCGTATTCTTTTTTGCCGTGGACGGGCACTAATATTGTACTGAATGGTACGGACGATTTATGGAGTGATACGGTGCGCTTGCCTTTCCCATTTTGTTTTTTCGGCAATACCTATGATTATTACGTAATTGGTTCCAATGGTCGAATATCATTTGATATTACCCTTGCAGGCACGTTTGATAATTTTTCTACCAACCGTACTCCGCCACTCATAGCACCCGACCCCGACCCAAACTATGATATGAACAATACCATTATGGCTGCTTATCATGATATTGACCCTTCCGTCGGTGGTAGTATTACTTGGGGCATACAAGGTGTGGCGCCTTGCCGCCGAATGGTTATTAACTGGACGACTGTGCCAATGTTTAGCTGTAATAACCTAATAGATTCCCAGCAAATTGTACTGTACGAATTATCAAATGTGATCGATATTAATATTGCCAGTAAGCCTATTTGCATTGGTTGGAATGCCGGCCTTGCTTTACAAGGTATTCAAAACTCTACAGGTTCGGCTGCTTACACTACTACGGGAAGAAACAATACGGTATGGACCGCCAATAATGATAGCCGCCGATACGCACCAGCGGGTAATCCCTACCCATTTCGCACAACATATACTTGGCGCAATGTTATAACGAATACTCTTATTGACACGGGCAGTTCCATTACCCTTTCAGCTCCGTTCCCGCCAGGCATCGTTTGTATAGCAGCCATATTTGGCGGTTGCAATACTGATACTACTTTTGCGCGAGATACTACCATGTTTCAGCAGGGTGTAGTAAATGCTACTTTTGATACCAGCGAAGATTCTATTTGCCTTGGTGATCCGTTGATACTTAGCAATACTTCTACGGTTAATAATGTGGCCATACCTCGGCCACAGCTGCTTACTTCTACCTGGGATATGGGTGATGGTAATGTATTTGTAAACAATAATGCCAGTTTTATATATACCTACACTCAACCTGGTACATACACTATTAAATTATCCATTGTCGATTCTTTGGGTTGCCAAGACTCTACTACTTACATTGTTTATGTGGATGATTCAACGTATATAAATCTCACGGTATCACCCGCCGAGATTTGCCTAGGAGAATACGTAGATTTTAAAAATGATTTTGCACCTCATGCAATTTCTACAACTTTTGATTTTGGTGATGGCAAAATTTTGCCTAACCAAATAGACCCTCGGCATTCCTACCAAAATGCTGGGTTGTACACCGCTATTTTCGAAGCGCAGTATTTAATATGCCCCGATGTAAATGCAAGTATTGATGTACTGGTCAATGATTTTCCGGCTATTAATTTGGGTGCTGATAAAACATGGTGTCCAGGATTGGACGAACCAATTGTGTTAGAGAATTTGAATAACCCAAATCAAATACTTACATGGAGTAATGATACCGTGGCTTCAAGTATTGAAGTAAAAAAACCAGGTCGTTATTGGGCTACCGCTACTACTACTAATTGCATGAGCAGTGATAGTATTTGGGTGAAACAAGATTGTTACCTCAATATTCCAAATTCATTTTCACCCAATGGTGATGGCAATAATGATTACTTTTTGCCGCGTGATTTACTCTCGGCTGGCGTGGTTGATTTTAGCATGAAAATTATTAACCGCTGGGGCGAAATTATTTGGGAAACTACAAGCATAGACGGTCGTGGTTGGGATGGCAAATTTGGCGGTAAAGAACAGGCTACGGGCGTGTACGTATATCAAATTACCGCTAAGTGGAAAAACAATTACCGAAACTCCTTCACGGGTAATGTTACATTACTGCGCTAATCATAAAAAAATATACTTTTTAAAAAGCCTGTTTGTTCGCAAATAGGCTTTTTTAATGCCTTTAAACGTGTGTAAACGAATAAAACCGAAAGTAAGCGACTATTGTACGACTACAGTTTGGCGGTGAAGCACATTTGCATTGTCAAACGGTAGGAACCCGACGTCAAGAATACTGCGAGACTGAAATAAATTAATAACCGTCCTGATGAGGGACACAAAAAAAAAAACAAACATTATGTACAATTTAAAAAACAAGGTTCAATTAATTGGAAACCTGGGACAAGAGCCCGAAGTAAAAGAAACCGCTAACGGAAAAAAATTTGCAAAGTTTAGCTTAGCCACTAGCGAAACCTATAAAAACCAAGCAGGCGAAAAAGTAACCGACACCCAGTGGCACAACGTAATATTGTGGGGCAAAACCGCAGAGATTGCCGAAAAGTATTTGCGCAAAGGCACACAATGCGCCGTAGAAGGTAAAATCGTGTACAGCACCTACGAAGATGAAAAAGGCAATAAAAAATACTACACCCAAATAGAGGGGCATGAATTATTGCTGCTTGGCAAAAAAGAGAACACCGCATCATTGGAAGAAAGCCAAATGACTCAGCAAGAAGAAAAAAAAGAAGCATTGCCGTTTTAAGCTAAACGACAAAATGTAATAAATTGCCCGTGGCTTTTGGCCTCGGGTTTTTTTTTCCAAAATTTTGCGTATTTCTACTGACTAATATAAGTACTTTATCATTTGTATTTCTTGCGGAAAAAAGTAAAATACTTCATGTTTTTTTCAGGATTAATTTTTTAGATTTCTTATACTCGAGATTTCTTTATATTCTGGCTTAAATTGAGCGTATTTTTTCTTTTAAATAAATTCTATTTTAACATGTTGTTTCTTCATTTATAATAGTGTACCCTAAATTGTACCCTATATATTGAGGCGTTTTGCGTAAAAAAAATATAATTTCGTTCTTTAAAAATTTGAGTACTTTTTACTGTTGTGGCATATTTATTTTTACCCGCCTAATCGATACCTTTTTTTTTCAATATAATTTCTGATTATCTATATACTAAAAAATACAAAACTGCAAAAAACAAGAATACATTTCCAATTTGTAAAACAATAAAACAACATGAAAAAATTATTACCCACGCTCCTTATTTTGCTAACCAGCCTGCTGTCTTTTGCACAGCTACCTAGCATTAACAATTATCAGCAAATGGCTTTTGAACCTGGTGCCAACTTCTTTGAAGTTGTAAAAGCTACCCGCGTGCAAATAAACGCTATCGAAAAAAGCCTGCCCACCACAGGAAGAACTAACGAACAATTTAGAGAAATGAAAGCTCAATTTGAACGCTGGGTTTGGAATATGAGCAGCAAAGTGAATCGAACAGGAATTCTATCACCCCCGAATACTGGTTGGCAAAATTTTATGGCGGAAAACCCTGGCACAATTTTTAAGCAGGATAAAAAATCGCGCTCGTCTTTTACTTGGACCAACTTTAGCCCCTTCACTGGTTTTACGCCCAATGATAGTACTAATGCCAACGGTTGGACTTCGGGTTATGGAATCGGCCGCATAAATGTGTTGCGCCAAGTGCCTACGAATAAAAGTAAATATTATGCAGGCGGTGCAATGGGTGGGGTATTTGTAAGTACCAATAGCGCTCAATCTTGGACGCCTACTACCGATCAGTTTGCAGGCCTCGGAATTTCTGATTTGATAATTAACCCAGCAAATAATAATACCATTTTGATAGCTACCGGCGATTATGATGGGACGCACATTAATAGTATTGGTATTTTTAAAAGTATCGATGGTGGTGCTACTTGGGTAAATAAATATCCGTTTGTGCTGAGCGATAAAGCAGTAATTGCGCACATAGCCTACGACCCTAACAATGTGAACGTACTGCTGGCTACTACTACAAATAATATTTTAAAATCTACTGATGCCGGCGAAACTTGGAATATTATATACACCGTTGCCAATGCGCGCTTCAATGATATTGCATTTATATCGAGCACTGAGTATTATGTATGCGCCCGCAATGGTGGCTTGTTTCGTAGTACCAATAGCGGTACTGCTTGGAGTGCAATTGCTACTGGCAAAACGGAGCGGATTGATTTTGATTACAACGCCACAACAGGTTTGTTGTATTTTTTAGCAACGAGCAATCCTGCGTTTAGAACCTACAATACGGTAACAAATGCTTGGACGACAGGTTGGAGTGCAGTTACTACTACGAATGGCACAAATAACCCTGGCTTTTTTGCTTACAATGCACAGCAAGGTTATAACCAAGTAATTACGGTAAACCCTGCCAATGGCAATGAAATTATACTAGGAGAATTTAATCAAAAAAGAAGCATTGATGGTGGAGCCACTTGGTTAGATTTCCTAAATGGCTATTGGGATCCTACTGATCCTGATTTTTCTTGGGGCGGTGTGTACGTACATTCCGATCAGCATTTTATTCAATTTATACCGGGTACAGATTCGTTGCTGATTGGTAACGATGGCGGTGCATTTATTGGGAGCATTGCACTGAACCAATGGCCCAGAAATTTTAATGGTTTGGTAGCTACACAAAGTTATTCAATGGCAATTTCGCAGGCAGCCCCCGAAGCATTTTTGCTAGGCAACCAAGATAATGATGGGTACAGCCGCGCCAATAGTGGCGGTTACAAATGGTATATGGCCTCGGCCGGAGATGGCACGGCTACGGGTATTGATCCAAGCAACGAGAACAACAGATTGCTAGGTGGTACCGAAGGTGCTTTACGCCGCCGCACGGATGGTTTTAGCACAAGCCCCTATGGTACCGAAATAAAACCTGCAGGAGCAGTAGCCAATTTTATTTACCCAATGGAAACACACCCTGATGGAAATTTGTTTTATGTGGGCTATGATGAAGTACGCAAATATAATTTTGCCACCAACACCTTTACAACCCTAACAGATGCGAACGGTACAGGTAATAAAATAGATGCAATAGAATTATCAAATAATACAGCTACCACAGCAAAGATTTATATTATGAGCGATTTTGACGATCAGTATAGAATT
>JBBSPP010000046.1:0-11145 GCA_038258625.1 Chitinophagales bacterium | reverse complement strand
CGAGGTGCTAAAGGCTCGCCTTGGGAAGGTGGTATGCGAGTGCCGGGGCTTATTATGTGGGCAAATCATATTACCGCTGGTCAGGTACTAGATCAGCAAATCGCTATTCAGGATTGGTTACCAACTTTACTTGATGCTGTTGGAGGTGAATCATCACCTTTAGAGATCCAAAGTGGACAAAGTATGTGGTCGGCAATAAACAGCGGTATCGAAATCGAACGAAATCCATTGATTCTTGGTTCAGCTTCTGGTAGGGCGGTATTTCACTGGCCATGGAAACTTGTACGTGAGGGAGAGAGTGGCGAACATCAACTATACAATGTTTTAGAAGATCCTTATGAAAAAGAAAATCTAGCACAAGTAAAGCCCGAAATTCTAACGCGCCTAGGGACCGTGCTTGCGGCTCTGCCCAATGTTCCAACCAGACGAACTGTTAATGAAAAAGCTTCATCTGCCAATGCTAGCATAAAAAAAACAGATAACACACGAGGGAGAAATATTGATTATGAAGCTCGCGAGCAAGAGACCCGTGAACCTTGGGCAGAGGCGGCTATCAAAGGAAATAACTAAAATAATTTACCTAGTGCGCGAGAGTAAGATGATAAGGCGGAAGTAATACTACCAGCTATTCGAGGTCTTCGCCCATGCTGTTCCGAGATATTGCGCCGCAGGCGTGTTATCTCGAACGCTCGATAAACGAGGTTCTCAGAACCCGCTGCCGGGTAGGCAGACTAGAACACGAAAGTTTTACGCAAATACAATTTATCGCCAGTTCGCTGTCGCGAGTAAGTCAGATCCAGAAGCTTCGGGATTACATTATCCCAAGTTCGGGTTGGCTTCCCGCTGTAGCGTTATAATCAATTTGCATTCTATGCTAATTTGTTAGGACTACTGACCATGGTAGGCGCTTTGATTGCTGAATTTGCTTTGCGTGTAGAGCCAAAGTGGTTATTGGTTTATATCGCCATTGGAATAATTGTTTTCTCTACATTGAATATTCTATTATTAAGTAGAAAAAGCAAAGAGGAAGGCATTAATAATTTAGTCTTAGCGAAATAGAAATACATATAGAATAAAAGCGTTTTATGTAAACACAACATAGCATGCGCTAGGAGATTGTTTTCGTGTGGGGCACTAATATATTTTCGTTGAGATAATCTCCTACTTGGTTGATTATATTTTTTCAAACTGAATAAATAAACTTCTTTAGCAAATTAGTAATGAATATGAGATTGAAAAACTTGCTGCTAAGTAAATTATCCCTCTTGCTTATTTTAATGTTAGTCACGCTGACCACTCAAGCACAGACATTGGATAAAATTAAAATCAAAGAATATTACTTCGGCGAGCCTTTAAATAATGTGCTCAAAGATTTTCAAACCAAATATGGTGTGGTCGTAAAATACGACTCAACCTTCACAGCTCCCTATCAATTTGATGACCAAGGACGTTTTGATGTTGGTGCTACGGTTAATGCTGCTTTTGAAGCGATATGTTCTGATATAAAAACCCTTAGTTTTTATATAGATGAAAATGAGGTGGTACATCTTGTAAAAAAGGAGCTCTCCATCACAAGTGAAAATAAGGTCAACACAAAACAAAATGTAGCGGCTACAAAAAATAATGTAAAAGCTTCGGGGCAAATTAAGGACGCTAATACGGGCGAATCACTTCCCTTTGCGGCTGTTGGAATTATGGGCACAACCGAAGGAACCAAAACAAATAAGGATGGTTTTTTTACATTGTTTAAGGTTCCGTCAGATACATCAACCTTGTACGTATCGTACATGGGGTATGAAAAGGCATATTTCTATTTGAACCCCAAAATGGAATTATCTAATTTAATAATAGAACTCATTCCCACAACAAAAGCACTTAGTACTGTAGTCATAAAAACAGATCGAGAAGATTTAATGAGGAGTACGGATGAAGTAAGTATTATAAAAATGTCTCCAAAAAAAATTGCCATGTTGCCGAATGTAGGCGAGAAAGATATTTTTCGTTCATTTCAGTTATTACCAGGAGTGAGTGGAAGTAATGAGGCGTCCTCGGGACTCTATGTGCGGGGTGGTACGCCAGACCAAAATCTGACATTGTACGACGGCTTTACTGTTTATCATGTAGATCATTTATTTGGGATGTTTAGCGCATTTAATTCTAACGCAGTAAAGGATGTATTGCTTCATAAGGGCGGTTTTGAATCAAAGTTTGGAGGAAGAATTTCGAGTGTGATGGAAATTATTGGCAAGGATGGTAATGAAAAGAATTTTAATTTGGGTGGCGATATTGGGTTGCTCAGCGCAAACATATTTACCGAAATTCCAATAAAGGATAAAGTGACCATTTTGCTTGCTGGGCGTCGCTCCTGGAAAAGTCCAATTTATAATAGCATTTTTAAAAGTTTCAACGAAAGTACTGAAGAGGAAACTGTAGCAGCACCTACCACGGGCAGAAGGTCGCGCACCACAGAATCTACTACGCCTACTTCCTACTTTTATGACCTAAATGCAAAAATTACTTATAAGCCAACTTCAAAAGATATAATATCTTATAGTTTCTTTAATGGTCGTGACGATTTAGATAATTCAAGGGAATTAAATCGAAACAGAAATGGCACAACCACAACGGGCGGAATTACCGATGCTACCAAGTGGGGTAGCTGGGGTATGAGTACAACTTGGTCCAGAAAGTGGACCGATGAATTTTATACAAGTGTATTGGCATCGGCATCTAATTATTTTAGCGAACGCGATTTGCGAAACTCACGGTCTATCATAGATGCTGATGGTATAGCTACGGATATTACGCGTGGTTCGTTTGAAAGTAATAAGCTCAAAGATTACACCTTTAGATTAGACAACGAGCTGAAACTGGGGAAAAACAATCAATTAGAATTTGGTCTGCAGGCAAAAAAATATAATATTAATTATGATTATTCTTTGAATGATAGCATTTCTATTCAAGACAGAAATGATAATGGAACTGTCCTCTCGGGCTATGTACAAGATGAGGTAAAATTGTTCAACCGGCTTACGCTGGTGCCCGGTTTGCGTGCTTCGTATTACGATGTAACGGACAAAACATATATGGAGCCAAGAGCCTCGCTACGTTTTAAAGTAAGTGACAAAATTAAATTGAAAGGTGCTTGGGGGCATTACTATCAGTTTGCTAATCGGATTATCCGAAACGACATCTCAAGTGGGAGTCGAGATTTTTGGGTATTGGCAGATGATAAGGCTGTACCGATAAGTTTTGCCGAACATTTTATAGCAGGTGCTAGTTATGAAACAAAGGGCTATATTTTTGATGTAGAAGCCTACTATAAAAAACTGGATGGCCTGTCTGAATACTCTCTTCAATTTGCTCCTAGTTTTAATAATGTAGATTTCAATGAGTTTTTCTATGAGGGAACAGGTATTGCCAAAGGGGTAGAATTTTTGCTACAGAAAAAATTTGGGAAATACAATGGATGGATTGGCTACACACTAGGGGAGGTGAAATATAATTTTCCTATTTATGGTGAGAATGATTTTTATGCCAACCACGATGTTACGAATGAATTTAAGATTGTAAATACCTATAAATATAAGAAATGGACCTTTGCCGCAACCTGGATTTATGCAACAGGCAAACCATACACCGACCCCTTGGGTGGCTATTCTATAACATTACTTGATGGTAGTACGGAGGACTTTATAAATATTGGCGAAAAGAACAACGCGCGCTACCCTGACTATCATCGCTTGGATGTATCAGCCAATTATAATTTTAATATGGGCGAAACTGCCAATGGAACTTTGGGGTTTTCAATCTTTAATGCTTACAACCGCAAGAATATTTGGTATAAACAATTTGAGGTTGATGCAGGTGACCTTATAGAGACCAATGTGAACCTATTGGGTTTTACACCGAGTATTAGTTTATCAATGCGCCTTCGATAATTTATAAAAAATTAAAAGAATATACAATGACAAAAAAAGGAATCTATATAATAGCGCTAAGTACTTTAATCCTAAACGCCTGTACCAAAGCACTCACGACTAATCAAGCAGACAGTGATATAGTGGTTGTGGAATCTTTCCTTCGGCCCGGCGAACCGATAAGTGTAAATCTTAGTAAAATGATACCGTTCATTGAAGAGGAATACACGGGCGATAAAACGGTTGATACGGCCAATGTTTATATAAACCATAAGGGTAAAAATTATTTGTTGGTATCTGATCCAAATACCCCAGGGAAATATTTGAGCGCTGACTCAAATCTCAAGGCGATTATTGGAGATAGCTATTCCCTTTCATTTATATATAAAGGTGCAGAAGTGACTGCATCCACGAGCATTCCATCAAAACCAAGTAATGCCGTTATAAGCAGTAAGACTCTTTATATTGAAACTGCTATTGCGGGGCCAGGTTCCGCAGGGAATCAGACAACGGTAAGCTGTGACAATCCTGACAATGCTTATCATTTAGTTGTGATTGAATATGTTGAACCCGTTTTTGCGCCGATAAACGAAAACTTACTAGAAGAGAATTTTGAAAACTTTAGAAAAGTATCAACCGAACCTGTGCAATCAACTTCTTTTGACATAAATACACGACAGCATTTATTTTTCTTTGGCACGTATAGAATTGTTATTTACAAAGTAAATACTGAATATGTAAATCTATATGAGAACATAAGTCAGAGCACCTTAAGTCTTTCCAATCCACTAACGAACATCAAAAATGGTCAGGGAATATTTACTGGAATAAGTTCGGATACACTTTGGTTGGAGGTTATAAAATTATAATGTGCCGTAAATATTTATTGCAAAATTGAAATGAAGATGCTTACAAAAATTGTACTAATACTATTTCCCTCATTTGGGCTTGCCAATTCAAGTTGTGCAAATCCCCATCTAGCGCAAGACTCAGAACAGCTCGTAAAACCTGAATGTAAAATATTTTAATCAAAACACGACGGCAAAATTCTATTGGAATGTGTATGACGGTATTACTTTTCGCACCAATGTGAGCAACCAATATTACAATGGGTTGAACGATGATTTTAATACTAATTATACATTGTGGAACGCCAGCGTAGGGTACAAATTTTTGAAAGACCATAAAGCAGAAGTTATTTTAACGGCCTTTGATTTACTAAACCAAAATAACAGTGTGGCGCGAACCACTACACAATCGTACATACAAGATGCCGAAACGCAAGTGTTGCAACGTTATGGAATGGTGACGCTGCGATATAATTTGCAGAGTTTTAAGGCGAGTAAATAAAAACGTAAGTTAAGAGCCTTCAATTTGTGGCTCGTTCATTAAGCTTTATCACCGCTCTACGTTTTTAGGATCGTTTAGTTGCGGCGCCGATCTGTTGATGAAATAGCTAAAAGATTTCTATTCCAATCACGGCTATTTGAGCCTTGGCTCTTTGTTCTGCTTTTTAATATTTACTAGTATTGCAGGTCGGTAAGGACTGCCGTCTAACTATTTTTTTTTATCAACCCTGAAATAAATTCCTATGAAAATTATATAATAAAAAAAATTCAATAGAATTTTGCTGCGAATCACAACACGCGGCAAAGGCAATACCTACGGGGATTCCCCTATAATACAAACAAAATAGGCGATTACCGTTCCGTGATCTTCGGCAAAATCTAACCGCAAAAAAGAGGATTGCTTTTTCCTTAAATAAAAAATTTTTACATGAATTCTCAAACAGATAGGTTTCTTGCGAACAATTAATTATTTTTAAACCCTCTTGCTACGCCTCGAAAAATATCTTTTCTACTTTGCTGTAATGCTAGCGCTGAGTATCATTGTTATTCCCAAATATTATATTACCGGCGATGGCGCTAGCCATGTATATAATGCCAAAGTTTTATTTGATATGGTGATGGGCAATAGCCGAGATTTTTATCAGGAATTCTATAAAGTCAATCGCCACATCGATCCTAATTGGAGCAGCCATATCATGCTCGGTTTTTTCACGCGGTTTTGTCCGCCATGGTTGGCTGATAAATTGTTTCAGATAATTTATGTGGTGGTTTTTTGTTTTGGATTTCGATATTTAATACGCACCGTTTGTAAAGAAAATTCATTCCTAAGTTTTCTATTTTTTCCGTTTTTATTTACGTTGCCTTTTCAGCAAGGGTTTTATAATTATTGTTTTGGCTTGGCTATTTTATTTTGGGCCATTGGTTTTTATATACAGTATCAAAAAAAAATGGACAATCCGCTCATTCAGTTTATTACATCACTTTCAGTGCTAAGTGTAGCCCTTGCCCACGGCATGCCCGGCATTTATGCCATGATGATTATTGGGCTAATTTGGCTGTTTACCAATTGGAAAAAAATACGTTTATTCAAACTTGATTTTATCATCAATCAACTTTCGCGGCTCGCATTAATTTTTCTGCCTACTCTGCTGCTCATTGCCATGTTTATAGCCAAGCGCGGCTTTGGTAGTACGCCGCACCCAAAAACGTATTGGGAAAAATTTATAGATTTTATTACTATGTGGACTTCGCAGAGTACGCGGCACATCGAAATAATCCCTGCCATGATGAGTTTGGTATTGGTGCTGGTTTTTGTAGCGCTCATTTTTTTCAAAAAACGAAGCACCAGTTTTTCGCCCAAACGGCCCAATGCAGATTTGATAAATTTGGGGTATGTTTTTTTAGTATTTGCGGGCTTCACTTTTTTATCTTTTATTACCGCACCCGCCACAGTAGGTGGCGCCGGCTCGGTTGAAATTCGCTTAGCATTTTTACCGCCGCTTTTTCTCATCCTTTTCCTGGCCACAAAATCGTGGCAAGAAATACAGAAAGGATTTTTTATACTGGCAAGTTTGGTCATATCCATTTTTTTCTTGGTACTGCGTTTCCCTAGCGTAATGCAAGCAAATACCGTTGCCAAAGAAATAATGACGGGCAATGATTACATAAAAGATGAAAGTGTGGTGCTAAACCTGCATTACGATGATTGGCAAATCACAGCAAAGGGCGATAGTATTTTTCAAAAAGATAATTCGTTTTTGCACCTCACCGATTATTATGGCGCCGAAAAAAACAAGCACTTAATACTGCTTATGAATTATGAAGCGGATATAAATTATTTCCCTGTAAACTGGGCGGAGGGCAAACTACCACGCACAACCATTAATAATTTTTACGCTGGCACTTATCCTCCCTGCGGAGATTTTACTGCCTACGAAAAACAAGCGGGCAAAAAAATAGATTATATTTTGATACAAAATTGGCGCAACGAATTTCTGAATGCGAAATGTACCCAGAATCTTTTTGCCCAAATGCAAGCCGAAGGCTTTAGCAAAAAATATGAAAGTCCCAATCAATATATTTTGATTTGGGGGCGATAGTTTTTTGTAAGTATTTATTTTTTAAAATAGGAGAACAGAGCTGTTGTACGCACTTATTATCAACTAAAAAAATTTAGTAATACAGTGCCGCTTTTATATATAAGTATTCATGTTAAAAGTATAATTTTCGATAGCTCATAGTCTTTAGATTTGCTAAAAATTAAAGCTGACATGAAAAATATTTTACCCGTAATTCTTTTCGTTGCAATGCTATTGATTGGTGCATGCAGCGTCAGCAAAACGCAAGAGCAAAAAGATGTAACCGCGCAAAATATGCGCAACTCAAGTAAAGGACTTTTTACAGATGATGAAGCTGCATTTTTAGTGTTGGCTGCCGATGCTAGAAAGATGGGTATATTGCAAGGCAAAGTTGGCCAAGGGCGGGCATCAACCACCGCACTAAAAGACTATGGCAGCATGCTAATAAAAGACCAATCAATGCTCTTGGACGAAATTGAAAAATTAGCTGCAAAGAAAAATATTATGCTGCTTGACAATCTTAGTGCGAAACGAAGCAACGGATTGGAAATGCTAAAAGGAAAGGAGGATGGAAAACCGTTTGATAAAGAATTTATGAAAATGACATGCATTGATCATGAGCGGGATGTAAAGGAATTTGAAAAAGCCAAAAAATTTTCTGACCCAGATTTTGTAGCTTTTGCTACTCAATATTTACCAACCATCGAAAAGCATTTGGCAACAGTCAAAAAATTGCAGGCTAATTATTAATCAACCTCCACTTGGCGCGTTAGTCAAAACTATTTTTCATTACTTGCTTCATAATAGAGTATGAAGTGGAAGCGCTGGTCGTGTTGTTTTTACGTAGCAAAGCCAACCCGAACTTTTTATATTATAAATGTATTTCTCTGAAATGCTCGCGTTAGCGATCCCAATAACTATCGGGAGGCAATAAGGTGAAGTGGCAGGAAAGTGTTTCGACTATTTTTGTTAGGTACTACTTTTTGTATGCTTGCCTTGAGCCTGCCGAAGGGGCGGCTTGTTCAGATTCATAAACATCATCACACTTTTAGCTAAATGAAGATACAGGAATTAGTTGTAGCAGGGCAACGAATAATAATTTAGTCATGAGCCTCATTTCTATAGTGCTTGTAAGTGCATGATACTCTTCTGTAAAATATTTCTTCGTTTTATTCAAAATTAGAATGGGGAATTTTTTAAATACTCGACGGTTTCAAATTGAATTCCTTTTTCTTGTAAAAGATTGTAAGACTCTCTACTTTTTGAACATTTGCTATTGAGGTAAATTTTCATTTTAGAATTAAATTAATTTTGTTCCATAGCAGCCGAAATTAATTCTATTACATTTTCGGCAGTTGTATAACCTCTTGACAAGACTGTTATTTTTCCACCAGATTCAAAGAGTAAAGAAGGAAATCCTTGCACGCCTAACTCGCCTGCTCTTCTAAAATCTTCTTTGACTAAATTTTTATATTCTTCTGAATTAAATCGTTTCGTAAAATCTATTTTATCTAGCCCTAGTTGTTCCAGAACTGTATAGTAACTGTCTGCAACTCCAAGATCTTTATTATGAAAATAAAATGCTTGCTGAGATCGTTTAAAAAATTCAAATTCTTTTTTTGGGTTCATGTTTCTAATTACAACCATGGCTCGGCAGGCAGGCTCGGTGTCATAGATTACTTTCGTATTGTCTAAAATTTCATAACGGAATGGCTGTTGCGTAGCTTTATTTACATCCTCCCAATGTTCCTTCAAGAAATCTTTCATCTCATGGATGGGCGTTTGGTTGTAAGCTCTTAGTCCGCCAGTTACCAATTCTATTTCTAGTTTGCCATTGTATTGTTCTACCAATTTATCTAATTGCGGTGCAAAACCATAGCACCAAGAGCACATGGGATCGCCAACGTATATGAGTTTATCTTGTCCGTTCATTGTAAAAGCGGTTAGTAAGCAGATAAAGGTAATTATGATTTTGTGTTTCATTCTATGTTCTATCTTTTAATTAATGCTACGATTATTATAGCCAATTGAGAAAGTCAAATTTACGTTTTGCTATGAAAAATACGATGTATTAAACTCCTACAAATTCTAAAGACTCAATTCTTTTGGTAACTGTTCCTACCTCCGTCCAACGCACAATTTTAAGCAACAATCCAATAAACCAATTCTGATGTGTTACCATATCAGCAACTTTGAGAATATCATTATCGCGGGCTACAATTGCTTGTGGCTTTTGTGTTACACCCGTGGCAACAAATTTATTAGCAAATTTCCAAGCACCATCGCGGGCTATTTTCATGCTAAAGTCAACTATAAAATCTTCTGAGCCATTTAGCTTTTTCAAAATCCATTTCAGCATTGGCCAAACGTTGGTCATGTTTTCTTGTATCTCGTTTACAAGCGAAGCAAGTATTTCGTTGATTCGATTAAAATCATTTTGTAAACCATCAATAGTTGACGGCGTGCAAATTTCAGCGGCCACGATGCCTAAATCCAAATTGATGTGCGCATTCATTCCTAACAGTAAATGCTGCAATACAACTAATTCATCATTGCTCGATTTTTCAAAAGTTGTTTTCCATGAATTGGTAATTTCTTTTTTACTCTTAAAATCAAAATAGGCATTTAGATACCGATTGGCAAAAACAACATCGAGCTGTTCCATGCGGGCATCATTATCAAAATAGCCGGTGCCGAGTTTGTTTTTTACCTCAATGGTTACGCGCAGGTAGAGCGCAGCAAAATAGCCGAGTGTACTCTCGTCTCTTTTTGCGTTCATAATTATCTGTTGCAGTATTTGAATAACTTCGTCAATTGTTTTTGCTTGCATGGGTTCAATATTTCTTAATATAAAAATAGCGTTGTGCTTTTTTTAGTTTCTCTAATGGCATCAATCAAATCTTCAATTTCGGCTGCTCCATTATAAGGCTGAAAAGAAATACGCAGAAAAAAATCATCGTCCATACGGGTGATGGGAATTTCTATTTGATGCTCGTCATATAAATATTCTTTTAGTTTTACTGGCTCAGTGGTTTTGATAGGAATACTACAAATTTGCCCAAGAAATTCATCCCTCACGGGGCAGATGGGCGTGCTGTTTAGTTCCTGCGCCACGATAGGATAATAATGCTGTAGTAATTGCCGACTTTTTGTTTTTTCATTTTCCCAATCATTTTTTTCAAAAAAATTGATACAAGCAGGTATGGTCAAATAAGCCGAAAAATCTTTGGTACCATTATACTGATGATAATCCTGAAACTGCGAAGCTGATGGATAGCGAGCATCATAACCCCACGAAACTATGAGCGGGTCAATGCTTTTTTGCAGTTCTTTTTTTACATACAAAAAAGTATTGCCCTTAGGCGCGAGCAACCATTTATGGTTGGCGCCCGTATAAACATCCGGATTGAGTTTTTTAATATCCAGCGGAATGTGCCCTGGCACATGCGCACCATCCACGATGCATATAAGGCCAAGTTCTTTGGCGCGGTCACATATTTCTTGTGCAGGAAAAATGAGCGCGGTAGAACTTGTAATGTGCGAGAGAAAAACAATTTTAGTTTTTGGTGTAAGCCCTTTCCAAAACTCTTCAAGGAATTTTTCTTTTGAAACTAATGGCAAAGAAATAGTAGCATGAATATATTTTGCGCCAGTTTTTTTACAGTAAAAATCCCACGTTTTATCAAGCGCGCCGTACTCCTGATTGGTGGTGATTATTTCATCGCCAGCTTGTAAATCTAAACTACGAATTACAGCGTTTAAAGCCGTGGTAGGATTTTGCATAAAAACCAAATCCTG
>JBBSPP010000045.1:0-11172 GCA_038258625.1 Chitinophagales bacterium | reverse complement strand
TAAGGCAAACGTAAAATCATTATAGCCCAATAGTTTAAGTCCGTCGAGTGATTTTACTCGCGAAAGCGCTACATAACCTTGCCCAGTTTCAAAGGTTTTGCTCAGATCTACTTCGGCTTCGTCTAGCGTCATGCCTTGGCTTTTGTGCACCGTAATGGCCCACGCCAGGCGCAAAGGAAACTGCTCAAACGATGCCAGAGAAGTACCCGTTTCCCCATCGATAGACCATGTTTCTTTTGATAAATAAATCTTTCTTCCGTCTAGCGTTTTTACAATAGGAAATTGATTTCCTTCTTCGTCTTCTTTGATGTCATCAATTTTTCCAAGCGTGCCGTTGCTATATCCTTTGTCAAAATTATTGCGTACGAACATCACCTTGGCGCCAATTTTTAATTGTAAAACATCAGGCGCCAACACCGATTTTTTAAGCATTTCAAACATATTCTGATTGCCTTTGGTTTCTCCATGAAATGTAAAAAGGTCAGAAGATAATTCGAGTAAATGTTCGTTGTTAATTCTGTCCACATCGGCGTTGTGCGTATAAAGTTTCGTGGCTATGGTGAGATTATTATACATCGTTTCTTCCAACGCAGCAATGCCGCGGTTGGATAAACTGCGCGTACGAATTTCATTGAGTATGCCATTAAAATCTAAATCACTTTGCCTAAATTGCTGGGTGAGGTAGCACACTGTCAATTTTGCATCGGCCCATGCGCGCGCCATAAAACAGAATTTATCTTTGTCAGCTTCTTCGTTGCGCGTGATAGGCGGTAACTGAAAAAAATCGCCCGAAAAAATAACCTGCACGCCACCAAATGGTTCTATGTTTTCTTTAAAAAACATCAAGATTTCATTTAGCATCTCAAGCTGTTTTTTATGCAGCATAGAAATTTCGTCCACGATTAATACCGAGACGTTCTCCATGTTTTTTTTGATGTACTGCTTTTTGCCAAGCTCGCGCAATTGCCCGCCGCTAATGCTATCTTTTATACCCATGCCGCTCCATGAATGGATGGTTTGCCCGTTGATGTGCGTGGCCGCAATACCCGTGCTGGCTGTGATAGCCACACCAATTTTGCGTTCTTTTAGGTAAGCAATATATTGATTGAGGACGTAAGTTTTACCCGCACCAGCACTACCTGTGAGGAAAACATTTTGTCCAGATTTGAGGATTGCCAGGGCTTTATCTTGATTCATATTATGGCTGGCGAAAGTACCGATTGCTTTTTTAACCGCAAAGACGTAGAGTCCCAAAGGGTGTATTTTTAAGCGCGGTTTATTTACTATTTGTAGATTTAAAGGTTTTACATCAGGGTGCAGTATTGCTAAACAATTTTTAAAAAAAAGGATACTAATTAGTCAAAACTAAGCTTTGCGCCTCTGCGTCTTTGCGGTAAAAAGAAAAATCATATCTTGCGCCACAGTATGAAAGTAGTATTATTTGCCGGCGGTTTTGGTACCCGCATTTCCGAAGAAAGTCATTTGAAACCAAAGCCGATGATAGACATTGGTGGTAAGCCAATTTTGTGGCACATTATGAAAAGTTATGAGGCGTATGGCTACAATGAGTTCATTGTTTGTTGTGGTTATAAAGGCTGGATGATCAAAGAATATTTTACCAATTACTTTATGCGCAGCGCCGATGTAACGGTGGATTTGAGCAACAACGATATTGAAGTTCATAACAATGACAGCGGCGAAACTTTTAAAGTAACCCTCGTTGATACTGGCCTGCACACCATGACGGCCGGGCGTTTGCGCCAAGTATTAAAATACACAAATAATGAACCGTTTATGCTCACCTACGGCGATGGCGTGTGTGATATTGATATTAAAAAATTAGTAGAATTTCATCAGTCGCACGGTAAAATTTGCACCATGACTTCGGTGCAACCTACTAGCCGTTTTGGAGTTCTGAAAATAGAAGACGATGGTATCGTTTCTTCTTTTGAGGAAAAACCGGAGGATAGCGGTACGTGGATAAACGGTGGTTTTTTTGTAATAAACCCCGAAATAAAAAACTACCTGCACGATGATGCAAATGATGTGATGTGGGAGCGCCAACCACTTTTGGATTTGTCAAAAGATAAAGAACTGGTAGGGTACAAATACAGCGGTTTTTGGAAAGCCATGGATACACTCCGGGATAAGCAAGACCTTGAAAAACAATGGGCGGAAGATCCGGTTTGGAAGAAGTGGTAAGAATTAATGAATAACGAATAGTGAATAATGTAAAATTTCCTTTAAAGTTGTTGTTCTTGTTTGCTTGGTTGATGGTTTTTATGTTTTCAAATATCTCTTGCAATCTGGAAACTGTAAAAGATAACGAAATCTCAAAAGCCACCGTTAAAAAAATAATTAGTGAAGATTTGAATTTAGTTTTTCTGACTGCCGAGTGGTGTTCAGCTTCCAAAAGTGTTTTGAAAAGAACTTATACCAAACTTTGTGATAGCTTGAAGGATGAAGTAAATATCGTTATTATTTGTGCTTCGGAGGAAAATAATAATTTTAAAAATCAGCTGGATGAACTTGGAATTAACTGCCCATACTATTTGCTACCCAATAAATCTAGCCACGAAAAAATACTAGAACATGGCGATAGAAAACGCATTCGGCATTTTATAAAAAACAATTTGACGGGCTATAAAGACTTGGATTTGAAATGGAATTTTGGTGTGCCGGTAAGTTTATTTGTCAATAAGGATTTGAAAATTATTGAACCGGCCCCGCAGGATTACGGGTTGATTAAAAATTTCGTTCAAGAACAGAAAAAATAAATGGCTTGCTTTAAGCCCATTTATTGTGAGCCAACTGCATTAGTTTCCAAAGTATAAATATTCCAATCACCGCTACGCCACTTACTATGAGCCAAGTGCTATCAAAGCCCATGTGTTCAACACTTTGCATGCCTAGGTTGTGACCAAAAATATGCGCCACCGAAAAGTTCATAGAGTACAAAGCCATGTACGCGCCCTGATTTCCTTTTTTTGCTCGTTGCACTGCAAGTGCATTGCCAAACGGGAAAACCAGCATTTCGCCCACGGTCATCAAGAAAATGCTGAATAATAAAATGCCCGTCCAATCGAAAAACGGAAGGATTACAAAACTCATTCCCACAAGCAAAGTGCCTACAATCAACAGTTTGATTTTGTTTGTACCTCTCAGCTCGAAGTACTGAACAAAAGGCATTTCGAATAGGAAGATGAGTAATCCGTTCATACCCATCAGCAAGCCAATTTGTGCTTCGGTAAGGTGTTTCACCTCACGATAATATACCGGCATGGTAGAAAAATATTGCAAGAAAAGAATGGTAAAAATGAAAATTCCGGCAAGTAATAAAATGTAGAAAATGTCTCGGTAGGGTGATAAAGGATTTGATACTTTTATAGGCTCGTCTAACACTTTCCGTTTTTTAGGGTTAAGCAAAATAATTAATAAAATACTCGCCATTATGTTGGTTAAGCCATCTATCCAAAACAAGGAAGCATACCCCCAATAAAGTATCAATGCCCCACCAACAGCAGGTCCCATGGACATGCCTAGGTTTATAGCCAGCCGTATTAACGTCACAGAGCGGGTTTTATTTTCTGGCTTGGAGTAGTTGCTCATGGCTACAAATAACGCTGGCCGAAAAGCATCGGCAAAAACGGTGACGAAGAAAATGCCAATAGCCAAAGATTGAAAAGTTGTAAGAAATTGAAGTGCAATGAAACCAAGACCACCCAAAACAAAACTGGCAAACATCACTTTGTAGCCTCCTATTTTGTCCGTGAGTTTGCCACCTATCCAAGCGCCCGTAAATGAGCCCAAGCCAAAACAAGTCATAATCCAACCCACCTGCTGATAGCTCAATCCTATTTCTTTGGTGAGGTAAATAGATAGAAAAGGAATAACCATCATGCCTGCTCGGTTAATTAGCGTGACGAAAGCTAGCAACCAAATTTCTTGACTTAGTCCTTTAAACGTGTTTATATATTTTGCAAAAAGTTTTTTCACTTGCTTACAGGCTGGCTGGTTAAAAGTAGATTAGTGCCTGTGACTTTTATTTGCTTTTTGTTATTTTTTTTGAGAGATAGCTTGGTGCAATATGATACCAAAAGTCACGCTCACATTTAGACAATTTGTATAGCCGCGTTGTGGAATGTAAATTGATTGTTCGCAAAGGGTTTCAATTTCTGCTGGCAGGCCGTCTTTTTCACTACCCATAATGATTACATCTTCTTTTTCAAAGGTAAAATTTGAAAGCGTGGTGGCTTTTTCATTTACTAAAGTTGCTACTTTTCTTCCGTTGTAATTTTTTAAAAAATCTTCAATGTTTTCTACTGCTTCTATTTCAATATGTTCTATCGCGCCTGCGGTCCAAACTCTTGCCATGTGATTCATTTCGGCACGGCTTACTTTATTGTTGGGCGGATTTAGCAAATTATTTTTATCAAAAATAAAAACCTTTTTCAGTCCATAAAATTCTGCTGTGCGTATCATGTTGGATAAGTTGGGGCGATACTCAGGGGCGTAAAAAAGGACTTCCATTTTTTTTATTAAATCTGAATTATAAAATTTTTTCTCTCCGAGGTTTTATTTTTTATCAACGATAAAACTCTTTACGCGCCAAATAATTAATGCTCCAAAAAAAACAATAATTATGCTGGCCAAAGCTTGCGAAATAATTGGGTTGATATCATAATTCTCCGCGTTTTTAAATACATGGATACCCAAAAAAATAAACAGGATACTGCCAGCCACGCTAAGAAGCATGCGGAAAATATTGGTGCGCGGAAAATTTTGGTTGTTCATGATTTGGATTTTTTAAGGCAGAGTTTTTTTATAAAATTTACAGTTGTCCTTTTTTACTCAAGAATTTTTGGATGTCATTATTCGCACCGTACATCACCAAAATATCATCTTTCTCCATTATGAGTTCTGGCTCGGCCACGCCTTGCACTTTGGTTTCTTTTCGTATTTGTCCTAGCAAGCTTTTGGTTTCTACCTTTTTAATTGTGGTGAGCACCAGCAAATTATAGTTTACTCTAAAAGCAGCTTCGCCTAGGGTTGTGCCAATATATTCTTCGGGCACATTCGTTTCTATAATGCTATAATCATCGCTCAGTTCAAAAGAATCTATCACATTGTAAAAGCACAATTTTTTTGACCAACGTTCGGCAGTTTCTTCTTCGGGATGAATAATTTCATCCACGCCCATAGCTTCCAATACATTTTGTTGTAGCGGATTAATAGCGCGGCTGATGAGCCTTTTTACATTCATTTTTTTGAACAGCGCCGTGGTCAAAATGTTGGCACCTTGGTCTTCGCCAATGGCAATTATAACCACGTCGGTATTATCAAGCGGCAATCCACTCACCGTAATTTCGTCTGTAGCATCCATACAAATAGTGTGCGAAATTTTTTCTTTATACAAATCTACTTTTACCATACTGGTATCAATACCAATTACTTCATTGCCTTGCGCAGTCAATTTTTTTGATAAGGAAGCACCAAAATTTCCGAGTCCTACAATTATATATTTCATAAAATATTTTTTTAATTAATGGTAATTTCTTCCACGGGATATTGATAGCGAACATGTTTTGTTTTTTTGAAAATTGCAATCATAACCGTGAGCATACTTACCCGCCCTACAAACATAATAACGATTAAAACAATGCGGCTATAATTAGACAGGTCGGCCGTGATGCCCAGGCTAAGGCCCACCGTGCTATATGCTGAAAAACACTCGAAGCCAATATCCAACAAATCTTTTTCGCTATCAAAAATAGAAATTAGCATAATGCCAATGCCAATAACCATAAGCGAAAGCGCGATTATTGCAAACGCGCGGCGCACAGAAATTTGTGCAATTTCGCGCCGAAAAATTTCAATTTTTGTTTTGCCTTTTGCCAAGCTAAAAATATTAAGCGAAGCAATTAAAAACGTACTGGTTTTGATACCACCGCCTGTAGAAGCTGGCGAAGCACCAATCCACATGAGTAAAAAAATCATCATGGTGGTGGGGAACAACATAGCCGATGTATCGATGGTGTTAAAGCCGGCCGTACGCGGTGTGGTAGCGCCAAATAATGCAGTTACAATTTTACCAAAACCATCATGCTCTGCCAAGGTATTATTGTATTCTAAAATATAAAAAAGTACAAACGCGACCGCCGAAATAGAGAGCGTGGTGATGAGCGTAAGCCGACTATTGAGGGTTAGCACCCAAGGTTTGTACGGAATGCTTTTGTGGCTAAACAATTTTTTCAATCGGTACTTTATGAAGTTTATAATATTAACGACGATAGGAAAACCAAGCCCGCCTAACACAAAAGAAATGATAATAATTAGCTGCAAATAGTAATTATACTTAAAACCTTGCTCGTACAAACTATTGCTAAGTGTAGAAAAACCAGCATTGCAAAAAGCAGAAATGGAATGAAAGATAGAGAAGAAAATTTGATCGTATTGACCATCAAAATTTTGGGCATCCAAACTGGTGTAAATTAAAATACCAGCTACCAACTCGATGCCAAATGTGATGAGGATAATATATTTTAGGGTAGAAAAAACTTCGCCTAATTTTTTGGAGCCGCCAATGTCGTGCAGCATGATATGATTGTCTAACGTAGAAACGCCTTTGAAAAAATAGCTGAAATAACTAGCGAATGTGAGGATGCCCAAGCCACCAATTTGTATGAGCGTGATAATAATAATATGCCCAAAATGCGTGAAGTAGGAACTGGTATCAACCACCGCCAAACCCGTAACACAGACGGCACTCGTGGATGTGAACAGGGCATCAATAAACGATAAGCCATCATATGTTGCATTGGGTAACATGAGTAGTAATGCGCCAATTAAAATCATGGCTATAAAACTGACCACAAAAAGCTGCGCAGGGTTGAGGAGCGTTTCTTTGTAATTAAATTTTACTTCGGACAGCTCGCGAATGGCTGTGAATACAACCGCAATTTTTACCCAAATAGGATTTTCGAGCAGGAGGTCATTCTCAAATGGTGCGCCTACAAAAACATAATTATAAAAAATCCAAAGCGTGAAACAAACCGACAGAATATCAAAAATAAAAACCTTACGCTTGTACAGGTTCATATTTTCGATGTAACGCGCCGCCGTAGAAATAAGGCCAATAATTAAAACCAAAAAATAAAAACCACCTACGAGCCGCTGCGCCGTATCATTTTGCGAAAATCCGAAATCAAAAAGAATGTCCAAGATTCCTAAAATGCTTATCCATAAGGCTGCTTTGTATAGCGGTTTTAAGTTTAGTTTCATTTTAGTTTGCTCGTGTGTGTTGTAGCATTTTTATTTACAAGAGAAGCACTAAGGTATTTTTTTTAGTTTGCCTGCCGTCTAATACATCAAATTAATAAAACGGCTAGGTTGCATTATTTCTTCAAAATTTTATCGGCAATTAGTTGCGCATCTTGGCAATATTTATCGTCACCTTGCAGCGTCCATTCGCCTGTTTTTTTTATATAAAAATACACGGTGTCTTTTACCACTTTGTCATAACCACCGTGCGATATTAAAATGCTTTTTACTTTTACGTCATAGTCTTCTTTGCTCAAAATATTTTCCCTCACCCGGTCCCATTCTTTGTTCATCCGCTTTGCCTGCTCTTTGAGTGCAGGGTTGTTGCCCTTAAATGCCATCAAATAAAGTGAAAGTGCTTTTGCTTCTGGGCTGGGTTTTTCGTTGTTTTTTTTCATGCTAATTATGTTGTTGCAAAATTATTAATCTAATTGTAGCGTCGTATTTATCGCTTCCGTTTATTCTTATTTTTATTTTGGATTCGGTCGCCGCGCTTCAATGGTTTTTTAAATTTCTTTTTTAATTGTTTTTTGCGGCTCTCGCGTTCTACTTTTTCTTTACTATTCTTGGCTGATTTTTCATGGAAAGAAGCGCCTGCTTCAAACGTTTCAATTTTGTGTGCCGATTCGAATTCTTCTACAGGTTTTGGTTTTTCCTCGGGTGTGAGTTGCGTACTTTGATCCACTTCATTAGGAAATTCAATGAGAGGAATGTTGTATTTCATCAGGCTTTCAATAGCTTCTTTTTGTGCTATTTCTTTTTCACTATAAAAAAGGATAGACTTTCCTTCTTGGTCTGCACGGCCTGTACGGCCAATGCGGTGGATATAATTTTCGGGGTAAAAAGGAGTATCAAAACTAATGACGGTACTAATTTTTTCTATATCAATGCCACGCGCAATTACATCGGTGGCTATCAAAATTCGGCTGGTGCCGCTTTCAAAATTTTCGATAGAGCGCGTACGATGATTTTGCTCTTTGCTTGAATGGATTACCGAAATCTCATTTTCAAAATTTAGTGTTTCGGCAAGCCGGTCTGCATCCACTTTTCGGCCTACAAAAATTAATACTTTGGCGTATTCATTTTTATCTGTCAATAAAAAATTGAGAAGGTTCGCCTTAGTATAAAAATTGGGCACCGCATAACTTGCTTGGCTGATACTTTCTAAAGGGGTACCGCTAATCGAGATGGTTTCTTTCACAGGATTTATCAAAAAGCTATTTATCAATTCATCAACATAAGTAGTCATGGTAGCCGAAAAAAGAATATTTTGCCGCTTGGTGGGCAGGTATTCAAAAATATTTTTGAGCTGTGTTTTATAGCCAAAATCCAACATGATATCCACCTCGTCTATCACCAGCTTTTTTATAGATTGTAGCCGAAGCACGTTATCAATGGCCAAATCGTACAACCTTCTGGGCGTACCCACAATTATATCTAAGCCTTGCACGAGTGCTTTTTTTTGCCCTTTAATATTACTGCTGCCACCGTAAACGCCTAGTACGCGTATGCTGAGATAGGTTGATAATTTTTCTATTTGCTCTACGATTTGAATCACGAGCTCACGGGTTGGCGCAAGGATTAGTACGCGAGGGTTTGGTTGATCAGAAAATTTTAAATCTTGTAAAATAGGGAGTAAATAGGCAATTGTTTTTCCGGTGCCAGTCTGAGCAATCCCCACAAAATCGCTCCCAGAAAGAATTGTAGAATAAGCTGCCTGCTGAATGGGGGTTGGTGTATCAAACCCTAATTCATCAATCGCATTTTTTAATTGCGTTTTGATTTTGAAATCTTCAAAACTATTCATGCGGCAAAGGAATTAATAAAAATTGGATGCTGAGTGGATTTGGGTGAGTTATAGTTGAAGTAAGCTCGCTGCTTATAATTATTTTATCAGGTTGATTAATTCGATATATTTTTTTTCAACATGGCGTAGGTAGCGGTGGTAAACTTCCTGCTACTAACCAAGTTTTGATGCATCTCACCAATATTCTACGAAGAAAAATCTAGCCATACTTTTTTATTTGAACAAACAAAGTGCTTTACAGCTAAATAAAAATTTAATATTTGTAGTATGATAAAAGACGATTTGGAAAAAATATACCAATATGCCGAGGCGCACTCCACGCCCGAACCTAAGAATTTGTACGAACTCAACCGAAAAACGAATTTGGAGGTAGCCATTCCTCAAATGATTAGTGGTCATTTGCAGGGCGCTTTTTTAAAATTTATGAGCCAAAGCATTCGGCCAAAATTTATTTTAGAAATTGGAACGTACACATCGTATTCCGCTATATGCATGGCGGCAGGTTTGCAGGATGGTGGCAAAATTTTTACCATCGATAACAATAAATACCTCGTGGATATTCAAAATGAATTTATCGAAAAAGAAAATTTAACAGACCGTATTGAACTACTCATGGGCGATGGGTTGCACATTATCCCCACCTTAGATTATCAGTTTGACCTAGTTTTTATTGATGCCGATAAAATAAATTATGTAAATTATTACGACCTCGTAATTGATAAAATGCCCGCTGGCGCTGTAATACTGGCTGATAATGTGCTGTACGAAAGCGAGGTGCTTACCCCCGAAACGGCCTCGAAAAATGGTAAGGCCTTGGCTGCTTTTAATACCAAGATACAAGATGATAACAGGGTTGAAAATATGTTGTTACCCTTACGAGATGGAATTATGCTTATAAGAAAATTGTAATAAATTTGTTGGCACAGCATTACCCACATTATTATGAAACGATTTCTTGTTTTTTTTACTTTATTACTTGTAGGCCATCAGTTGGCAGCACAAACTTTTGACGCAAATAAAATGCGTTACATAGAGCAATATAAATATTGGGCTATGGATGAGCAAATCCGCACTGGCGTTCCAGCCTCCATCAGTTTGGCACAAGGTATTCTGGAAACGGGCGCGGGCAGTAGCGAGCTAAGCGAAAAAGCCAATAATCATTTTGGTATAAAATGTAAAAAAGAATGGACGGGTGATACGTATTTGCACGACGATGATAAGCGCAGTGAATGTTTCAGAAAATATAATACGGCCAAAGAGTCTTACCAAGACCACTCTAATTTTTTGCGTGAACGATCGCATTATTCATCACTTTTTACACTTGATGTAACCGATTATAAAGGGTGGTGTACGGGTCTGCGCAAGGCTGGCTATGCTACCAATCCGCAATATGCGCCACGGCTTATAGATATTATAGACGAGTATAATTTGCAGCAATATACGTTTGAAGCTATGGAAATTGCAAAAGAAAATAGCTTGGTGGCAGAGGTTATTCCGGTGAAAGATAAAGATGAAACACGCACAGAAATAGTAAAAGTAGAGCCAGCCGAAAAATTTATTAAACAACCAAAAGAAGAAGCTACCAGTAGTGAATCATCCAAAAGAAAAGTAATTTATGATAAGGAGACGGTGAAAAATGGACGAAGTGGTTTCTGGGCGCGTAAAGGAGATTATTTATTACCCGAAGCCGTACAGTACAATATTCGCTATGCCAAATTGTTGGAGATGAATGACCTGGAGGATGCGCCACTTGCCGAGGATATGTTTATTTACCTCAAAAGAAAAGCAAAGAAGGGCGACCGATCTTTTTACCGAGTAAAGGAGGGAGAGACGATGCACAGCATTTCGCAAAATGCGGGGGTGATATTAAAATATTTGTACTCTTATAATAATATGTACGAAGGGGAGGAGCCCGCCGAAGGTGAAAAAATATACCTGCAAGGACGAACAGATTACACGCCAAAACTAGTTAATCGAAAATACAAGGATGAAATAAACATTGCCACAACTACGCAAGATAAAAAAGTAACAGAAGAAGCACGATT
>JBBSPP010000044.1:0-11195 GCA_038258625.1 Chitinophagales bacterium | reverse complement strand
TTGGTAGAAGTACTAGAGAAGGCTAAATAAATTATTAAGAAAATTAAATTTAAACAGAAATGATACAGCAAGAATCTCGATTAGGAGTAGCAGATAATAGCGGTGCGAGAGAAGTACTTTGCATTCGTGTGCTAGGTAATTCGGGTCAGCGATATGCGGGCGTGGGCGATAAAATTGTGGTAAGTGTGAAACACGTTACACCAGGTGCAGCTTTGAAAAAAGGAACTGTAGTGAAAGCCGTAATTGTACGCACCAAAAAAGAAATTCGTCGTAAAGATGGTTCTTACATCACGTTTGATGATAATGCAGCAGTAATTTTGAATGCTTCTGACGAACCTAGAGGGACACGTATTTTTGGGCCAGTGGCTCGTGAATTGCGTGATGCTGGATATATGAAAATTGTTTCACTAGCGCCAGAGGTGCTTTAATTATAAAAAATATTTGAAAATGAGATTTCAACCAAAATATAAAATAAAGAAAGGCGACGAAGTTGTAGTAATTTCTGGTGCGGACAAAGATTTGTCAACTCCAAAAAAAGTTGTTGCGATATTGGCCGACGAAAAACGCCCTAAGGTAAAGGTGGAAGGTGTGGCAATGGCTACTAAACATTTGAAACCCAATGCACAAAACCCACAAGGGAGTATTGTAAAAGAAGAAGCATTTATTGCCATGAGCAACGTAATGCTTTGGGATGCAAAAGCCAAAAGAGGTGCACGCGTAACAAAAGAACGTACTGAAAAAGGGGTAACTCGAGTTTCTAAAAAATCAAAAGAAGTAATTAAGTAATGAGTACAAAAAAATATACACCACGGTTCGAGAAGAAATATCTTGAGGAAGTAATACCAGCACTGAAAGATAAATTTCAGTTCAAATCGGTAATGCAAGTTCCTAAGTTGCAAAAAATTTGTATGAACCAAGGTACAAAAGGTTCGGTGGCAGATAAGCGCCTTGTGGATAATGCCATTGAAGAAATGACAAATATCACAGGTCAAAAAGCAGTACCAACTTTATCCAAAAAAGATATTTCTAACTTTAAGCTGCGCAAAGGAATGCCCGTAGGTGTTCGGGTAACATTGCGTGGCGAAAAAATGTGGGA
This sequence comes from Chitinophagales bacterium, assembly GCA_038258625.1. Taxonomy (GTDB): domain Bacteria; phylum Bacteroidota; class Bacteroidia; order Chitinophagales; family Chitinophagaceae; genus JAGNRR01. The sequence goes on along the minus strand of JBBSPP010000044.1, from coordinate 10,099 downwards.
ATTTTTAGACCGCTTTATTTCAACGAGCCTACCGCGTGTGCGTGATTTTAAAGGCATCAACCACAAAGCATTTGATGGTCATGGTAATTATACTATGGGTATCAATGAGCAAATCATTTTCCCAGAGATTGACATTGACAAAATCAACAAAATTACAGGTATGGATATCACATTCGTAACCTCTGGTCAGAATGATGAAGAAGCTTACGAATTGCTAAAAGCACTTGGTATGCCATTTGATAACATAAACATGGGTGAAAATTAATTTAATATAGTATGGCAAAAGAATCAGTAAAAGCGAGACAACGCAAAAGAGAGAAAATGGTAGCAAAGTACGCTGATAAGCGCGCCAAGCTCAAAGCAGAAGGAAACTGGGAAGCACTAGATGCATTACCAAAAAATTCTAGCAAAGTGAGATTAAGAAATCGTTGCGCTATCACGGGCAGAGGAAAAGGTTACATTCGTTATTTCGGCGTATCACGTTTGGTATTCAGAGAAATGGCGTTGGACGGAAAAATCCCAGGCGTTAAAAAAGCGAGCTGGTAATTTAGTACTAAGTATTTAGTAGTAAGTAGTAAGACAAAAAGAAATGGAATGGTCAGGTGAAATTAATTCAAACCGACTAAACAAATAAACAAATAGAACAAGAAAAAAATGGTAACAGATCCAATAGCAGATTTCCTTACACGCATACGCAACGCTCAAATGGCGCAACACCGTATTGTAGAAATCCCAGCTTCAAATTTGAAAAAAAGTATGACAGAAATCCTTTACAAAAAAGGATATATTTTGAAATACAAATTTGAAGAAGACAATAAGCAAGGCATTATAAAAATAGCTTTGAAGTATGACCCCGAAACTAAAAAAGCGGCTATCCATGGTTTGGACAGAATTAGTCGTCCGGGTCTTCGTCAGTATTCAAAACCGGGCGATATTCGTCGTGTAAAAAATGGTTTGGGTATTGCAATCGTTTCTACCTCTAAAGGAGTAATGACAGATAAAGAAGCAAAAGCAAACAACGTAGGTGGAGAGGTTCTTTGCCAAGTTTATTAAAAACAAAAGATAGTAAAAAGAAAATATTATGTCAAGAATAGGAAAAGCAGTTATTGCGATACCCGACGGCGTTACCATAAAGCAAGAAGGCAATATTGTTACCGTAAAAGGAGCAAAAGGCGAATTGACGCAGGAAATTTCTCCAGCACTTAAATTGGAAATTAATGACGGTGAAGTTACTGTAAACAGAACAGACGAAACTAAAGATACGCGCGCAAAGCACGGGTTGTACCGCTCGTTAATTAATAATATGGTAGAAGGTGTAACCAACGGTTATACAAAAACACTTGAATTAATTGGTGTGGGTTACAAAGCAACGAATGCCGGAAATGTATTGGATTTATCTTTAGGATTTTCGCACAACATTATGGTAGAAATTCCAGTGGAACTTACTATAAGTACAGAGACGTTGAAAGGCCAACCGCCACGTGTAACCATCACAGGTATTGACAAACAATTGGTAGGGCAGGTATCAGCAAAGATTCGTAGCCTACGCAAGCCGGAACCATACAAAGGAAAAGGTGTGCGTTACCAAGGTGAATACATCAGACGTAAAGCAGGTAAAGCAGCCGGTGCTTAATAAGAATTAAATAGTAAATGTAAAAGTTACGGGGGATGGGCGTTCAAAATAATCCATACCTAATATACAACTAAACAAAAAAAATATAATGAGTAAATTAGATCCAAAAGTAGTTAGAAGACAAAAATTGAAATGGCGCGTTCGTTCAAAAATTAGCGGTACGGCTGACAAACCACGGCTTTCAGTATTCCGAAGTAATAAAGGAATCTACGCACAATTAATCGATGACAAATCAGGAAAAACCTTAGCCGCGGCTAGTTATCTTGATAAAGATTTGGCTGGTTCAACAGGTCCAAAACTTGAGCAAAGCACCGCAGTAGGAAAAGCAATTGCCGACAAAGCAAAAGCAGCGGGTATTGAAAATGTAGTTTTTGATCGTGGTGGTTATTTATACCACGGCCGTATCAAAGCACTAGCCGAAGCGGCTCGTGAGGGAGGACTTAAATTTTAATTTTAAAGAAAGAAGATAATGAAACCAAGTAATAATAACAATAATCAAGAACCCAGAGCGGGCGAAATGGATCTACAAGATAAAGTAGTATCAATTAATCGTGTAGTAAAAACAACCAAGGGTGGACGTACATTTAGCTTTGCCGCTCTAGTTGTAGTGGGTAACGGTGCAGGTGTAGTAGGTCAAGGTATGGGTAAAGCTAAAGAAGTACAAAAAGCTATCCAAAAAGGAATTGATGATGCAAAGAAGAACTTGCAAACTATTCCTTTGCATAACGGTACACTTCCTCATGAGGTATTCTTAAAATTTGGTGCTGCAAAAGTATTAATTCGTCCAGCTTCACCTGGTACAGGTGTAATTGCTGGTGGTAGTATGCGAGCGGTATTGGAAAGTGCTGGTGTGAAAGATGTGTTTGCAAAATCGTATGGCACCAATAATCCGCAGAATGTGGTAAAAGCCACGTTCAAAGCGTTACAAGAAATGCGTTCTCCAATGGTAGTAGCAAGAGATCGTAACGTAGATTTAAAAACCGTTTTTAACGGATAAAAAAAACAGACAATGAGCAAGGTAAAAATAACACAAGTAAAGAGCGCCATTGATCGTTCGCAAAGACAAAAAGATACTTTGAAAGCCCTTGGCTTGAGAAAAATTAATCATACTGTAGAAAAAGAGGCTACTGACCAAATAATGGGAATGATTAAAAAAGTAGAACATTTAGTTACAATAGAAAAATAATAAAAGATGAAACTGCATACACTAAGACCCGCCAAAGGCGCAAAAATAAATCCTAAGAAAAAAATTGGTCGTGGACAAGGTTCGGGTAAAGGAGGTACCTCTACTCGTGGTCACAAAGGTGCTCAATCTCGCGCCAACTATAAAGTGCGTCGTCATAGCGAAGGTGGCCAAATGCCGTTGCAACGCCGTGTGCCAAAGCGTGGGTTCAAAAATATTAATCGAATAGATTATCGCACATTCAATTTAGATCAAATTGAAAAAATTGCTGAGAAATACGAGTTGAGCGAATTTAATGCCGAAAACTTGTACATTCACAAATTCATTAATCGCACCGATAAAGTGAAAATTTTAGGCCGTGGTGAAGTAACTAAAGCATTTACATTTAAAGTAAACGCCATTACTGAAACTGCCAAAAAAGCGATTGAAGAGAAAGGTGGGTCAGTAGAATTAGTATAAAAAATAAATCCAAATCGATGCACCGCTGTAGCGGGTACGTCAAACCACGCTTAGGCGTGACGAACAATATAGTAGCAATAGATAATGAAAAAATTTATAACCACCTTAAAAAACATTTGGAGCATTGACGAATTGCGTACGCGCATTTTGTTTACGCTGGGTTTGTTAATGATCTATCGGTTGGGGGTACAAATTGTACTACCAGGTATTGATCCTACAAAGATTACTGAACCTGCGGCCCAGGATGGGCTATTGGGTATGATTAATATGTTTGCAGGTGGCGCCTTCTCCAAGGCGTCTATTTTTGCATTGGGTATTATGCCGTATATCTCGGCTAGTATTGCTATGCAATTGGCGCAGATAGCGGTTCCGCAAATACAAAAGTTGCAGAAAGAAGAAAGTGGGCGTAAAAAAGTGCAAATGTACACGCGCTACCTTACGGTACTGGTTACTTTGGCACAATCCATTGGTTACATATCTTTCCTACGCCAACAATACGGCGCGGCTATTGTAATGGATAATTTTATTTGGATGGCAACCACAGTTATTGTTCTTATAAGTGGTACGTTATTTGTAATGTGGATGGGCGAAAAAATTACTGACAAAGGAATTGGAAATGGTACATCTCTACTTATCATGGCAGGGATTATCGCCAATTTTATTCCACTATTTTTCCAAGAATATTATAGCAAACCAGAAGGTGGTGGCGGATTATTGATATTTTTAATTGAGCTTGCAGTAATGATTATGGTTATTATGGCAATTGTATTATTGTCGCAAGCCGTACGGCGGATACCTATAAATTACGCCCGCCGCATGGTAGGCGCCACTAGTGTAAAAGATGTAAGTGGTAACCGAGATTTCATTCCCTTGAAAGTAAACAGTGCTGGTGTAATGCCAATCATTTTTGCGCAGGCCATCATGTTTTTACCGCAAATGATAGGTAATTATAATGTAGACAATCCAGATTCTTTTTTAGCTACTTTGGGTGATTATACTAGTTTTGGTTACAATGCCATTTACTTTGTAATGGTGGTAGCTTTCACGTATTTGTACACGGCTATTATTATCAATCCACAGCAAATGGCTGATGATTTGAAAAGAAATAATGCATTTATTCCAGGTGTAAAACCAGGTAGTGATACATCCAACTTTATAGGCATGGTACTCGACAGAATTACCTTACCTGGCGCTGTATTCTTAGCCGTAATTGGTATTATGCCAGGTATCGCCGCATTGTTTGGTGTTACACAAGGATTTGCACAGTTTTACGGAGGTACTTCAATGTTGATTGCCGTACAGGTAATTTTGGATACTCTACAACAAATAGAAAGCCACTTATTGATGCGCCATTACGATGGCCTTACCGAAACTGGCAGAATAGGAGGGCGTCAACCAAGAACCACTCCTACACAAGTTATGAACGGTTAGATATAATTAGAAATGATATTGTAAATCCCCCACGCTTTGGTTTGGGGGATTTTTTTTGATTGACAGTTATGGTTAAAGATCACTTGAATTTTGTAGCTTTTTTGAAACTTTGGCAGAGTATTTAGTCAACTTTTATTGGAGGCTTTATGTTCTTGTCTTATGCTGCGGAGGTAAAATGATTGTCACTTTAAATATTAGTACTTGAGCCTTATCTTGATTGCGAGCTTATTTACATATTCACCAGTTCATTTCCAATTTTTTTTTAAAATAGGTTAACTATTTTATTTTGTAGTGGAATCTACTAACTATCCAAATTATATAACCTCTTCTCAAAATGCTATAATCAATTTTGCATTGCACATAATATTTTTACGCGTAATTAAGAAGATCATTATGAGCACAGAAAACTTATCGCAAAAGGAAGGAATTATAAAACTAAAAGAACTATCAGAAGCCGCGCGCACCTGCATGTTTTGCACCGAGCTGGATAATACACCCATCACTAGCCGCCCTATGTCTCTGCAAGAAACTGACGAAGACGGAAACTTATGGTTTATCAGTAGTGCGGCAAGCAACAAAAATTTTGAGATAGGGGAAGATAGTCGCGTTCAACTTTTCTTTATGAATAGTGGAGATTACGAATATTTATCAGTTTATGGCAAAGCATTTATTTACAAGGACAAATCTACTATTGAAGATAAATGGTCGCCACTAGCCAATGCATGGTTTGAAGGTAAAGATGATCCACGCGTAACCATTATTCGTGTAGCACCCGAACAATCTTATTACTGGGATACTAAGGCGGGCAAAGTGGTCAGCTTTTTATCTTTCGTTGCCTCAGCAGTAACTGGCGGCACAACAAATAATGATGACGGTGTAGAAGGAGAAATTAAAGTATAGCTAAATAAAATTACCCAAAACAAAAAAGCATAGTCAGTAGCTATGCTTTTTTTTGTGTATATAATTTATGGTAAGACCTTTTTTTATAAATAAAAATTTCTAAAATTTTCCGTTTTTTTTAGTGAAAAACTATTTCAACTTTTTAGCTAAAACTTCCTTCTCCATGTCGGCTTTATAAGCCATCATTTTTTTCGAAATAGTTTCGTCAGCCGTTCCCAAAATTTGCGCGGCTAAAAGTCCTGCATTTTTTGCGGCATTCACTGCCACGGTTGCCACTGGCACACCATTGGGCATTTGCAAAATAGACAACATAGAATCCCAACCGTCGATACTATTTGAACTTTTAATGGGTACACCAATTACGGGCAAAGGGGTTAAACTAGCGACCATACCAGGTAAATGTGCAGCACCACCCGCACCAGCAATAATTACTTTTAGCCCGCGGTCTTTTGCAGTTTCGGCGTACTCCGCCATCCACTTGGGTGTACGATGTGCGCTTACTACTTTGGCTTCATAATCTATTCCAAAATTTTTTAAAATTAGTGCTGCCTCTTTCATAATGGGCCAGTCGCTATCACTGCCCATTATTACACCAACTATTGGTTTACTAGTTGCTGGCTTTTTACTTGCACCTGCTCTTTTACCCATAATGCTATTTTTTTTGCTTGGTCAATGTTGGTATTTGTTACCGTTATATGCCCCATTTTTCTATAAGGCTTGGTTTGTTTTTTGCCGTAAATATGTATGTGAATTCCTTCTTTTTCCATTACTTCGTCTAGGCCTTCATACAGTACATCGCCTGTATGTTCGGGCGCACCCAACAGATTGACCATAGCTGAGGGTAAGTGAACGGTGGTTTGCCCAAGTGGCAAATTCAAAACCCCTCGTAAATGTTGCTCATATTGACTCGTACCGCAGCTTTCAATTGTTTGATGGCCCGAGTTGTGTGGCCGCGGCGCTACTTCATTTATTAAAATATCGTCTTCGGTTGTTATAAAAAATTCGACCGCCAACAAACCGCAAATGTCCATTTTTTCAATGAGTTCCTCAGCCATTTTTTTTGCTTTGTCTTGCAAATACGTATCCATTTCGGCTGGGAACAAAAGCACATCGAGCAGATTAGCTTTGTGGTTAAAATCCATGGTTGACGGTTTGTAACTTACAATTTGACCGTTTGTATTACGCGCCGCAATCACCGAAATTTCTTGTTTAATATCTACCATTTCCTCGGTAACAGAAGGAACATCCATAATATGTTCAATATCGTCCTCGCTTTTTATTACAAAAACTCCTTTCCCATCATAGCCATCTGTTCTGCTTTTCTGTACAAAAGGGATTTTTATGTTTCCTTTATTCAAGGCTTTTATAATAGCGTCTTTTCCATCAAATAACCGAAAAGGCGAACTTGGTAATTTATGCTCTGCGTAAAACTGTTTCTGCAACCCTTTATCTTTTATCAGCGCTATAGCGGCAGGGCGCGGGTGCACAATTTTTCCTTCATCTTCCAACTGTTGCAATGCATCCGTATTTACATTTTCTATTTCGATGGTAATGAAATCACAGTCTTGCCCAAAAGCATAAACTGTATCATAATCTTGCAAACTGCCTTGCACAAATTCGTTGCAAGAGTAGCGCGAAGGTGCCTCAGCACTTGGGTCAAGTACCTTTGTGTGAATGTCCCATTGGTTGGTTTTGGAGAGCAGCATTTTACCCAACTGACCACCCCCAATGATTCCTAATTTTTTTGTTTGACTAAACATATTTTTTGGATGCACAAAGATAGATTTTATAAATGTCAAAAGTCAAAATTCCAAATGTCAAAATGCGAATTGTGGATTTCTCTTTTTTGAAACCCTCTAAGAAAATATAGGCGATTATATGACTCGAATTTTGTGCACTATTTTTTGAGTGACCTATATACATTACCGTGCTGTGCTTATATTTTTTTACAATTTGTTATTAGGTTCAGCGCAAAACAAAAAACTTATAAACAATTTTACCGCTAAACTTTATAAACCCTATAAACCTGCCTGCCAGCAGGCAGGCCTAATAAACTTCTTTAAAGTAAATTTGCGCCACCATGCAGGATTATATTAAAGAACTAAATCCACCACAGCAACAAGCTGTATTACACACCGAAGGGCCGCTGATGATAGTGGCCGGCGCGGGCAGTGGAAAAACCAAAGTGCTTACCACGCGCATTGCGCATTTGATAAATGGTGGCGTGGATCCGTTCAGGATTTTAGCACTTACGTTTACCAATAAGGCCGCCAAAGAAATGAAAATGCGGATAGAAAAAATATTGGTAAACTCATCAGCGCGCAGTTTATTTATTGGTACGTTTCATAGCATTTTTGCGCGCATACTTCGTGCCGAAGCCGAGGTGTTGGGCTACCCAAGCAACTTTACCATTTATGATACAGACGATGCAAAATCGGTAATAAAATCAATCGTCAAAGGAATGAACCTTGATGATAAATTGTACAAAGCCAACGTTGTTTACAATCGAATTTCGGCGGCAAAAAATAATTTATATACTTATGAAGATTACCAAGCAGACAGCGAAATTCAAAAAGAAGATTACCAAAGTAAGCGTCCTGAGATAGGTAAAATATCTGAGTTCTATAGTAAGCAATGTTTTAAAAATGGCGCTATGGATTTTGATGATTTGCTGGTGAATATGTTTACGCTTTTGGCCATGCACCCAGCGGCGCTAGCCAAGTATCAGCATAAGTTTCAGTACATATTAATTGATGAGTATCAGGATACCAATACGGCTCAATATCATATTATAAAACGCCTTGGCGCACGGCACGAAAATATATGTGTGGTGGGCGATGATGCACAAAGTATTTATTCGTTTCGGGGGGCGAGTGTGAAAAATATTTTTATGTTTCAAAAAGACTATGAAGATGTAAAAGTGATAAAGCTGGAGCAAAATTATAGAAGTACAAAAAGTATATTAATGGCTGCCAATGCCGTGATAGACCATAACTCCAAGCAAATAAAAAAAGAGCTTTGGACAGAGAAAGGCGATGGTAATAAACTAAAATTGGTTTGCACATTTACGGATAATGACGAAGGAAAATTTGTAGCCGAAACTGTTAAAGAGGAGCAATTACGAAACCATTTTAGCAACAAAGATTTTGCTATTTTGTATCGTACCAATGCGCAAAGTAGGTCGTTTGAAGAAAACCTGCGGCGACATAATATACCTTATCGGATTTATGGTGGCCTATCTTTTTATCAGCGAAAAGAAATTAAAGATTTTGTAGCTTACCTGCGAATAATTGTAAATGAACAGGATCAAGAAAGTATCAAGCGAATAATAAATTATCCTGCACGAAGCATTGGCAAAACCACGACAGATAAAATTACGGTCTTGGCCAATGAAAATAATATTACATTTTGGGAAGTGCTAGAGCGGATTCGTGAATTTGGTTTTACTGGCCGAACAGCAAATTCAATTGAAAGTTTTGTGTTGATGATAAAAGCCTTTCGCATTCAGCTAGAAACTAAAAATGCGTATGACGTAGCCGAAGAAGTAGGCAAAGCAACGGGCATTGTAAAAGAACTTTATAAAGAAGGCACGGTAGAAGATTTGAGCCGCTACGAAAATGTGCAAGAACTTTTAAATGCCATAAAAGAATTTACCGAAACGCCTGATGATGACGGCGAACTTTTGGATAAATCATTGGGAAGTTACTTGCAACAAATTACACTGTTGACCGATGCCGATAAAGATGATCCTGAAAATCAGGATGTGGTTACACTCATGACAATCCACGCTAGCAAAGGGTTGGAGTTTCCCAATGTATTTGTAGTGGGTACTGAGGAGAATCTTTTTCCTAGCCAAATGAGCATGTATGATAAAGATGATTTGGAGGAAGAACGAAGATTATTTTATGTGGCCATTACGCGAGCAGAGCAAAATGTATGGCTAACGTATGCCAATCATCGCTATCGATTTGGGCAGCTAGTAAGCAATGAGCCTAGCCGTTTTTTGGATGAGTTGCCAAAAGAGCATGTGGATTTGAGCAAAGCAAAAAAGGCGCGAAATAAGGCGCACGCTGGCGGCGACCGACCTACAAAACCAACTTTTGTAAGTCAGAAAAAAACCGCGACTCCTGATTATAATCATAAAGTAACGGCAGATTTTAAAGCAGATAATGCGCAGGATATGAACGAAGGAATGCAGGTAGAGCATCAGCGTTTTGGTTTTGGAAAAATAGAACAGCTAGAAGGGCCGCAGGCAAATCGGATAGCAACAATAAGTTTTGGGGACTTGGGCAATAAAAAAATAATGCTGAATTATGCTAAGTTGCGGATAGTGAAATAGGGGTGATTCCCCTCCTTTGGATAGGTGAGCCATGTCGCAGGGATGAGTCGGGGGTGGTATTTTAAACCGAACAAAAAATAGCAAACCAACTAATTAAGTTGTTATCCTTGAGATTAATTTTAAATGAGCAACAAAACAATTGAAGAACAAAAAG
>JBBSPP010000043.1:0-11289 GCA_038258625.1 Chitinophagales bacterium | reverse complement strand
GTTCTGTTTGTCCAAAGCCAATCCATTGTTCATCATAAATAATTACACAAGGACTTAGCGGAATAGAAACTCGAGGACAGGCACTGGTTGAGTCCAACGCTGAACACCGATTATCTTCAATTCTGATTTTTGGTTTGCCACAAACCATTTTACCATAATAATAGGTAGCGGTCGCATAAAATTCCGGAAGAAGTATGGCAACAGTATTTGATGTATTTGTAAAAGAAAATGTGCCAATTGAATCTGCTACGCTTATAGAATCTTGTTGCCCTTGTTTTTGAAATCTATCAAAATGTTTTCTTCGAAAAGTAACATTTACATTATTGGGTGATACATTTTGAACATTTATAACCGAATCTTCTGTTATGGATATCGTGTTTTCTACCACATTCGGGTTTGCAAATCGTTCCAATTTTTTATGGTATTGCCACACATTGCCTACCTGATATTTCCACACTAAATCTAAGTTTGAATTCCCTGATTTTAAAATTGCTTGGTCAAAAAATCGTGTATGTACAGCGTTGGATACATTAAAAACACTCCCATCGTTTTGTGCTAAATATGGAAAACCATACCACTCCAAGCACGTTACTAATCCATTATTTTTACTCAATTTCATTTTTACATTATTATAAATGTTTGCAATCACAGGCACATTATTATTAAAAACTGTTATCGTCAATTCTTTTATACTGTCCAGCAGGCCATCAATCGTCATAGTATCTACGAAGCTTATCGTGGCGCGATACTCATCATTTGCCGTATCGGTGTGCATTACCCATATCGTATTCAGTGTGCTAGTAGGTTTTAAAATAACAGTATCCTGCCAACGATTAAAAAAGATTTCGTCGCCGCTAGGTTTTTTTATAAAGTTTTTTCCAAGCCAAGTATCGCCTTGCAAATCCAAACAATTGGTAGTAGAATCGGGGAACCGTGCAGATTTATAAAAATGAAAAACTAAATCCGTACCCACAACAGTTGCCGAATCAATCCAAATTACGCGCAAGTAATCATTGGCAGCGGGGATGGTGTAATAGGTCGTATCGTTCATGCGTACGCTTTGCCAGTTTTGCGCTTGGGAGTTGTTACCAACAAGTATGAGGATAGTAAACAATATTTTTTTCATAGCACGGGGGGGATTTTAGAAAGTCTAAGTTACTATTTTATTTTATGCAGAAGGTCATGCATAAGTCATTATGTATTGGCGCGCGTTGCTTATTTTAGCTGCATGAAGCATTGGGTGGCTTATGTAATTTTTGTAGCTTGTTTGGTAGTTGGCCTGCTCACGTACAAAAGTTATGGCCTATCGTGGGACGATGGCGCACAGCACGACATTGGCGAAATGACTTACTTCTACATCGCCAAGGGCGACACCGCATTATTTACTTTCAAAGATAAAGATTATGGCGTGGCATTTGAATTGCCGGTGGTGGCAATGGAGCAACTGTGGGGGCTCACGAGTGGCCACGATGTTTTTACATTCCGGCATTTAATGGTGCATTTGTTTTTTTTACTGAGTAGTTTGTTCATTTATTTTTTTGTAATTCGCCTCTATAATAAAAAATGGCTCGCGCTCGCCGTCATGTTTCTTTATATTTTTCAGCCCGTTATTTATGCGCATTCTTTTTTTAATAGCAAGGATATTCCTATGCTCGCCATGTTTGTTATTTGTTTTTGGGCGTTGCTATTTTTTCATCAACGGCAGTCTATTTTGCGACTTTTATTGCTGGCGCTTACTACGGCTTTCTTGCTCAATTTACGGTTAAGCGGGTTATTCTTTATTGCCATGGTAGGGCTTTATTTTTTTATACAGTTTTTTAATAAAGAAAATATTACCAACAATGAAACTATTAGCCGAGGCAAAACACTTTTACATTTTTCGCTTTACTTGGTTGCTGCATTTTTGTTGCTGTGGGGCACTTGGCCCCATTTATGGCATGCCCCTTTTCATAAATTAGCATTGGCGGTACAAGCCATGACGCACTTTAGGTGGGGCGATAATTTGTTGTTGTTTGGGCATATAATTAATTCTACCAACCTCCCTTTTTATTACATCCCCGCCTGGATTATACTTAATAATTCGGTGGTTATTATGCTGGCTTGTATGGCAAGTTTTATTTTTATTCCCATCATTTTTATCAAAAAAATGAAGCAGTTAAATACCATTTCGCTTTTCAATATGCTTGTTTGGACGTTGGTCATTGGCACGCTATGCAGCATTTTTATATTGCGACCGGTTTTGTATGATTCATGGCGGCAGTTTTTTTATTTAGCACCGTTTTTGTTATTATGCGCCACATCATTTTTTTATTATTTATTAAAAATAAAAAAAGCACAATGGATTGTATGGTCGTTGCTTATTTATGTATCTGTACACTATGCGGTAAGTGTGGCCACTTTGTTTCCGTATAGCCACATGTATTTTACCGAGTGGGAAAACAAAAGCAAATTAAACCACCTGCGCACACATTACGAAATGGATTATTGGGGCACTGTATATGCCGAGGCGCACAAATACATTTTGGCAAATGACCACCGCAAAAAAGTGCCTATAAAAGTGAATACCACTTCTGGCACAATGGCGCGTTATATACTACCACCCGAAGATGAAAAAAGAGTTATTGTATCATACACCGAGGGCGATTATTTTATTACCTGCTTTCGGTATCACCCCAATGGGCACCCTGAGTATGATGGCAAAAAAATATTGTTTGAAATAAAACGCTATAATAATATTATTTGCCGCGTGTATGATTTGCGCGCAGATAGCTCAGAAACGCCTAAGTAAGCATTGCCCAAAGCCGGTCTTTCAACTCCTCCAACCCTTGCTGCGCTACCGACGATATAAAAATATGCGGCACATCGGTGGGCAAGGTCTGTGCAATTTCTTTTTTCAATTCATCGTCCAGCATATCACTTTTGCTAATGGCGAGTAGTCGTTCTTTGTCCATCAGTTCGGGGTTGTACACGTTGAGTTCGTTCAGCAGTATTTCGTATTCTTTTTTATAATCTTTGGCATCAGCAGGTACCAAAAAAAGTAAGGCCGCATTCCGCTCAATGTGTCGCAAAAAACGATAACCCAATCCTTTTCCTTCACTAGCACCTTCAATGATGCCAGGCAAATCTGCCATGCAAAATGATTTATCACCCCGGTACGGAATCATGCCCAACTGTGGTGACAGGGTGGTAAAAGCATAATTAGCAATCTTAGGTTTGGCCGCGCTAATGGTCGATAGGAGAGTAGATTTTCCCGCATTTGGGAAGCCTACCAAACCCACATCTGCCAATACTTTTAACTCTAATACTTTCCAACCTTCTATGCCTTCCTCGCCGGGTTGGGCATAGTCTGGTGCTTGGTTTGTGCTGCTTTTAAAATTTGAGTTTCCCAATCCGCCGCGCCCGCCAGGTACCCAAATTGCTTCCTGCCCATGCTCCAAAATTTCTATATCCTGCTCGCCTGTTTCTTCGTCGCGTGCAATGGTACCAAGGGGTACTTCTATAATAATGTCTTCACCTGATTTTCCCGAGCTACCATTTTTGCCACCGCTTTTTCCGTCCTCAGCCAGTATGTTTTTTCTGTACCTCAGGTGCAGCAGCGTCCAAAGGTTTTCATTGCCGCGCAAAATAATGTGCGCCCCGCGCCCACCATCGCCACCATCAGGGCCGCCATAAGGCTGAAATTTTTCTCTATGAAAATGCGCACTACCCGCACCGCCTTTGCCCGACCGACAAAATACCCGTATTAAATCTATGAAATTTGCTTTTTCCAAAACGCTTTTATATTTCTGCTAAAGTAACTTTTACATATCCGATAGCGCACATAATCATGCGCTGATATTTATAAAAATAGCTCAGGCACAATATTTGAATGTAAAAATTTTAAAATAAATAGGTAAAAATCTTATGCCAAGCTCACCTCAATTTTGCTACTAATGGCATCGAAAATAGTACTGATGCTACCAATACCTTCAACACTTACTAACTTGTTTTGCTCTTTGTAAAAGTTCGCCACTGGCACTGTTTTTTCGTGGTACAGTTTTATGCGGTTGGTAATTGTTTCTTTATTATCGTCAGCGCGGCCGCCGTCCTTACCGCGCTCTACCAATCGTGCTATCAGTTCTTCTTCTTTTACTTCTAGACTGATAACTAAATTGATGGGCGTATTTTTAAAATCGAGTAAATTATCCAAAGCCTCGGCCTGCGCTACGGTGCGCGGGAAGCCATCAAAAATAAAACCAGTTGCATCCGGGTTGGCATCAATTTTACTACTAATCATGCCAATCACCACCTCGTCAGGAACGAACTCACCATTGTCCATAAATTTTTTAGCCTCAAGCCCAAGCGGCGTTTCAGCATGTTTTTCGGCGCGAAGCAGGTCGCCCGTAGAAATGTGCAGGAAGCCAAATTTTAAAATAATATTTTCTGATTGAGTGCCTTTACCGCTGCCGGGAGGACCAAATAAAACTAAGTTGAACATAAAAAAAGTCGTGATTACAAGAGGGCAAATATAAAGCTCAAAGTTTTTAAAACATAGCCCCAAGGCAAAACTCTATATAATCAGCATTTATTTTATTGGATTTTAACATGGGGCCCGCGTATAGTTTTTTCAAAAAATAATGTTCGCGATTGTAGAAGTAATATTGAAAACCAAATTTCTGATACCAAATGGCGTCTTGGTTTAATAGTTTTTTTGTAAAAATACCCGCCTGAAACGGAATGCCTACTTTGCCATAACGCAGCTCCACGCCCACAAAAATGGAAGTTGCTGTGGCGGCCCAAGCAAGATTTTTATCAATCATATTATAGCTGTAGCCGCTGCGCGCCTTGTTATTACGTGCAATATCAGCCCCGGCAAAAAATAAATGGTTGCGTTTAAAAGGCGTGGCTACATAAATAGTTTGTGTATAAATGCGGGATAACGGCCCATCCGGAAAATTTTCCTCGCCCCAAGCCACGCTGCTGCGCAGGCCAATATTGTAGGTGCGATTTGCAGGTTTTGGCGGTCGTTCATATACTTTTTTTTGAATACCAAGAGGGTAATAATTTACGCCCACAAAAGCCGAAAATAAATTGATACCAAAGTTGGGCAATCGAAAAGCTCCATTCGAAATATGCGACATTCTGCCGCCAGCTTGGATTTCTATTTTTGGAGTGAGTGCGTAGTTAAAACCTGTTTGTAACACCGTAAAATTATTTATGCGGCTGCCCAAATAATTGTTTAGCGTATCCTCACGGGTCCATCGCTCGGACGCCACGCCAATGCCACCGCCCACTTTGGCGCGCCAAGCAAAATTATTTTTTTGTATTACCGCCCACTCAATGCCCGGATATATTGAAATAGCATTGCCCAACATATCGCCATACTGCGAAAAACAAAAATTAATTGAAGGCGCGGGGCAATTATTATAACGTTCCCAAGCGCGCTTCCCGTATGTACGGTGCGTAACCGAAAATTCAACTTCTTGCGAGAAAGGCGGTGGATCGAAGTTTACTTTATTTGTGTGTTTGTACACTGCACCGCCGCAATATTTAATATCAAAACTTAGCTCATCCAACGTTGGTAAGTTGCTTTGCGCAATTGCGCAAATTGGAACGACTAGAAAAAGGATGATTATAAAATATTTTTGCACGAATATTAAAAGTAGAAAAAGAAAGTGGTTTTGAGAACGTAGCATCAAAAATCCTTTGTTGTTAAAAAGCATTCTATTCACAAAGCTGTTTATAAGTCTTGGTAAGATTCGGGCTGCACCTTTTACTTTTGGCGCGTAACGATGAAAAAAGGAATACTCATACTGTCGCTATTTTTTGGGGCAACTATTGCGAATGCACAAAACGAACCACTGCGGGAATTCCGTGCGGCATGGATTGCCACGGTGGCAAATATTGATTGGCCCACCTCCAAGAATCTGACTACTCAACAGCAGAAGGATGAAATTACCCAGCTTTTTGATATACTAAAACAAAATAATTTTAACGCCGTGATTGTTCAGGTGCGCCCAGCCGCGGATGCTTTTTATGATTCACCCTACGAACCTTGGAGTCGATATTTGACGGGCAAACAAGGCCAAGCACCCTCGCCGTATTATGACCCGCTTACATTTATGGTGGAGGAGGCGCACAAACGTTGTCTGGAATTTCATGCATGGTTTAACCCCTATCGTGCCTTGATGAGTAGCTCTTATAACCCCAACCCGCCAAATCATATTACAAACACCCATCCCGAATGGTTTGTAAATTATGGCACGCAAAAATATTTTAATCCCGGCCTACCCGAGGTGCAAGACTATTGCATAAAAATAGTGAAAGACGTAGTGCAACGCTATGATATTGATGCCGTGCACATGGACGATTATTTTTATCCGTATCGGATTGGTAAAACTGAATTCCCAGATTATACAGCTTATCAAAAATACAATCCAAAAAACTTTGCACGCGATGCATGGCGCCGTGATAATGTTGACCAATTAGTTTTTCGTTTAAACAAAGAAATAAAAAATCTAAAACCGTATGTAAAGTTTGGCATCAGCCCATTTGGTGTATGGCGCAATGCCTCGGTGGATACAAACGGTAGCGAAACCCAAGGTGGACAAACCAATTACGATGATCTTTTTGCCGATGTAAGATTGTGGCAGGCTAGTGGTTGGATAGATTATTGCATGCCACAATTGTACTGGGAAACGAGCCATAAAAAAGTAGGCTATGGTACATTAATTGAGTGGTGGAACAAAAATGCTTTTGACCGCCACATGTACGTCGGGCACGGCGTGTACCGTTTGGTAGATAATAAAGTGCCATGGAATGATTTGGACGAACTAGAGCATCAAATACGCGAAACACGCCGCTTTGAAAAAATACAAGGCAGTGCATTTTATAGTGCAAAATTTTTCCGCCAAAATATTTATGGCATTAATCAAATGATGCGAAACAAAGTGTATCAGCAGCCCGCGCTATTGCCCACCATGAATTGGATGCCACGCATAAAAGTAGAAGCACCGCGCACCGTTGTACAAATGCAATACAATCCCGAAGGAGGAAAAATGCTAAAATGGCGCAATGAAAATGATCAACAATTTGCGGTGTATCAAATAGAAAATACGCGCGATAGTTATTCTAAAAAACTAATTGGACTGACGCGTGGTAATCATTTTATGGTCTCAAAACCAAAGTCCATTGCTGAGTATGGCGTTGCGCCTTTGGACAGATTGCACAATGAAGGAGAGATGAGTAATTTGGTTAATTAGATCTTGCTTGCTAAATCATTAATGTATGCAAAAAAAACTGCGAGCTGAATGCAATGCTCGCAGTTTTTTCTCAACTAAAAAGAAATTTACAAATCATAACCAGTTATACCTAAGAAATTGTATGTACCTGCAGTACCCACCGATAATTCAGTTGCTTTAAGAGTATATTGAGATTCATAAACGGTGGTACTTCCCGCTATTTTAAATCGTAGAACAGAAAATGATTGAAATGCTCCTAAATTATAGAGATATTTATTGTCAGGTGTTACATACACATCTTTAGAATCTCCAGGAGGAGAAAAGCCACCACGTTTGCTAACTGAAGCTTGACTTGTAATACCACCACCTGAAGCGCCAAATGCAGAAATAACATTGCCCGTAAAACTAGCTACATATAAAATATTGCCTTGAGGATTTAGCTCTGTCCAACATGCTTCATCGCCAGGCGTGAAACCAGTTTTGTAGTTGGCTGATTTTGAAACTGAGCTACCGTTATCTGTAAGTACGGTTAATCCATTATCGCTCTTGGCAGGAATTACATTAAAATTAGAAGCAAATAAAGTATTGTTACTACCTTTTGCCCAAGTAAGACCAATGGTACCCGCTATCCCAGACTCTTCGAAGAAACGTGGATTAGACACACTACCGTTATTAAAGTCGTACATGTAAACTCGGCTAGAATGTTGCTCGGCAAGAGATGGCATCATAGTACCAAAGTGCGCAATACCCCAAGTGGCTACAGCTAGTTTTGTACCATCTTCGCTAAACAATACTCTGGTTGGGCCACCATTTTCGCGATTGAAATTATCCAATGTTTGCATTTGAGTAAGGTTACCGCTATTGCTGTTAAAACTAAACAACGTGATATTCCTGTCTGCATCTGATGCGTCGGGAAGGGTAAGATTGGCCATGTGGAAGGCATCGTTTGGATAGCGCTCAATACTTGCGCCATCTTTCTGAACATTTGGGTTGTTCCATTGGTTGCCTACTACAACCCAATAATCGGTGGAGCTACCTGATTTGGGAGTAAAAGTAATTGAAGTGGGGCGCATTCCACCGCTGCTTACATTGTTCATCAAGGTAAGATTACCAGTTGGTTTGTCTATTTTAAAAACAGAAATTTGGTGACCGCCAGCATTTACGCAAAGCATGTAATCGCCAATAATTTGAAGACCGCCCTCGGCATCAAAATCGCCGTGGGCATCGCCACCTGCTGCTATATTAGCGCCGCCAGCGCTATTCGTGTTGTAAGCAACTTCGTTTTTCAAGCTTCCATCGCTAAATCGCTCCAATTTAATTACTTGGTTGGAATTTCCTTGTTGCCCATTGGTGGTTGTATAAATAAAACCAAGGCGAGTAGAGTCTAAGGGTCCGTCGTTGTCATCATTTTTATCACAAGAACTTACGAGGGTGAGCCCACATAAAATGGCTATTACATAGGTAAATGCATTTTTTTTTATTCTAAAAAAATTATTGCTTTTGGTAATTGACTCAATGCCATTGGCAGAATCTAAATGTATTTTGGGTACTTGTTTTTTAGTAGACATAAATTTATTTTTTATTTAATCCCTCAAATCTAAAGTCTTCAGTTTCTCAAATGTTGCCTTTACATACAGAATTGTTATATAATTAAATTGGTTTTGTTACTACTAAAAAAGGCAGCTTACGCTGCCTCCAGGTTCAAATTTTTTGTTATACTAAAACGGATGATCATCCCCATCATCCGGCTTGTCATCATCATCAAAAGTCATGTTATTTGCTTTGCTCCCTTTCTTGGTGTATTGCTCGTCAATTTCTAAGGAGCTACCACCGCCTAAGTGGCTGTCGCTCATGCCGGCATTGGCTTTTGGTAAATGCTCGCGGTCAATACTAAAACCACCTTCTTGCCAATCTTCAAAACGTTGGTAGGCAAGCTCGGCTTTTATTTTTACCACCCCCGTCACGCCATTACGGTGTTTAGCAATGCTCAACTCTGTAAGACCGTTGGGTGTTTCGGGCATTCCGTCGCCTTGGCCTTGCTGCTGATAATATTCGGGGCGGTAAAGGAACATAACCATATCCGCATCTTGCTCAATTGCGCCCGACTCACGAAGGTCACTCAATTGCGGTGTGCGGTTTTCAGTTTTACGATTTTCTACATTACGGTTCAATTGCGAAAGTGCTATAATCGGGATTTCTAATTCCTTGGCGAGCTGTTTAAGGTCGCGGCTTATTTTACTTATTTCTTGCTCACGGTTAGTATTGCTACCATCGCCACCACTCATAAGCTGCAAATAATCGATAATAATCATGCCAATGTCGTGTTTCTGTTTTAGTCGGCGGGCTTTTGCGCGTAGCTCAAAAATATTTAGGGCAGCTTGGTCGTCCAAAAATATAGGTGCTGCGGCTAAGCGTTTCATGCGCTCATTCAGTAATTTTAAATCATTGTCTGATAAATTTCCTTTTGTGATTTTTTCTAGCGGCACATCCGTAACCGCCGAAAGCATCCTTTTTACCATTTGCCCTACGCTCATCTCTAGCGAGAAAATGGCAACAGCTTTTGGCTCAGGGTCAAGCGAGGCATTGAGCGCAAGGTTTAATGCAAAGGCTGTCTTACCTACCGCAGGCCGAGCCGCTAGGATAATTAAATCTGTTTTTTGCCATCCCGCCGTTATTTTATCCAGCTCGGTAAAACCACTTGGCACACCCGTCAAATCTGATTTTCGCTTCGATTGTTCTTCAATTTCTTCTAGCGTTTTGGCTATAATATGGCTGATAGACGAAAAATTTCGACGCAGGTGTTTATCAGTTATTTCGTATAAATTACTTTCAGCTTTATCGAGCAAATCAAATACATCTGTACCATCTTCATAAGCATCGCTAATTACCGCGCCACTCATACGAATCAGCTCGCGCATGATGTATTTTTCAACCACTATGCGGCTGTGCTCAATAATATTGGCGCTACTTACCACATCGCGCGTAAGGTTGGTTACATAAAAACTACCGCCTACCAATTCCAACTCACTCGTTTTTCGCAGCTCTTCGCACACCGTCATAAAATCTATACGCGTGCCTTTATCAAACATGCGGCGTATGGCAGAGTAAATGCGCTGATTTGCATCACTATAAAAACAATCGGGCGTTTGGCACACTTCAATTACATCGGCCAATGCTTGTGGTTCCAGCATAATAGCACCCAGTACGGCGGCTTCAATTTGTGGCGCCTGCGGGGCTATTTTGCCAAACATTAAAGACGAAAGATCACTACCAGGTTTCTTTTTTCGTGGGTTGAGTGTATTGAAATTTTTATTAGTTAGCTCCATTTAATTTTATGCGTTTTATTATTTTATTAAAAACGGAGGTCGAATGTAGCGATGAAAAATCGCCCCGACCTTCTTTATTTTAGTAAAAGTTTTTCAAGCAAAAGGTAACACACTTTCCATATCCTGTCCACATTATTTTTCCACTTATGAACAATAATTTACTAGCTGTCCACCGCTTATCCTCCAATTGTAAGTTATACAGTGCAGAAATAATGATTACATAATACTTGGAAAAAGGGTGCGATTATACAGTATTCATGTTCATTTTTTGCCTAGTATAATTTGATAAAACGTACTCAACCACCCCAAAAAAATGTTTATTTTTTGAAAATAAAATGCCCAACTGCGGATGATTTATGTAAAAATAAAAAATGGCACTAGAAAAAAAATGACCTAAAAACCGCCATTTATATGAACTATCGCATTACAAAAGCCCGCCATTGTATCTCTTTCTATAAAAATAAATTTTAAACAAAAAGTAAATTGAGAAAAGCAGCCAACAAAAAGCGAAGTCCTCAACTATATATTATCATTAAAAATCAAAAAAATTACATTGTAAATCAGCCATCGTGCATCAAAATTTATCCTTCAATACGCCGTACTTTATGTATCCCGGATACTCGTTCCAGTTTTTCAATGAGCTTCATCAGTTCTTTCTTTTCTTTTACAAATACTTTTACGTTTCCTTCAAAAAGGCCTTCGGTGCTTTCGATGCTCATGCTGCGCATATTTATTTTTAGCTC
>JBBSPP010000042.1:0-11304 GCA_038258625.1 Chitinophagales bacterium | reverse complement strand
TTTCTATATCCCATCTTATGAACGACAATTCAACAAGCCTCAACAAATTTATTAGCAGCGCAGGTTTTTGCTCGCGTCGCGAAGCCGATGAATATATAGAATGGGAGCTAGTAACCATCAATGGCAAGTTGGCCCAAAAAGGAAGTCGAGTAAAAGAAGGCGATGACGTGCGCGTGGACGGACGGCGTATAAAAACAAAGCCAAAGCGCGAAGCAATTTATATTGTACTGAATAAACCGCGTGGTGTAGTTTCGACAACAGACCCTAAAGAAAAAAATAATATTGTAAATTATGTTGGACATAAGGAGCGATTGTTCCCAGTGGGTCGGTTGGATAAAATGAGCGAGGGATTAATTTTTATGACAAATGATGGCGATATTGTAAACAAAATTTTACGCGCGGGCAATCAGCACGAAAAGGAATATCATGTGGTGGTGGACCGGCCGTTGCGCGATGATATTATTGAGCGGATGCAAAAAGGCGTGCGCATTTTGGGGCAAATGACCTTGCCATGCAAAATAGAGGAAATTGATAAACACGCTTTTAAAATTACACTTACACAAGGTTTAAATCGTCAGATTAGACGCATGTGCGAACATTTTGAATTGAACGTAAAAAAGCTAAACCGCACGCGCATTATGAATATCAGAACGGGCAAACTAAAAAATGGCGAGTGGCGATATTTGACGACTGAGGAAGTGGCACAGATAATTAAAACGACGGGAAGTTCCAGCAATACAAAATAGCGAGTTGGATGAGTAGTTTAGCAAAATGCTAATAAGTGATTACAATAGCAAGGTTGGGCAAAACGTAGTTTATCATTGTAAATTAAATCAATAAAAAACGTTTAAAATAATATGCAATTCAAATTCAATTTAGACAAAAGAAAAATTTATACCTACGACACGTATCGCAAATTATTGGATGCCCTGCTAGCCAAGAAAAAAACGACTGGCAAAGAACAATCTGATGAACTGCTGGCACACGCCAAAATGAACCTTGCACGAATGAGCCGATGGGATAAAACAACTAAGGTAAATGATCAACTAAAAAGTGTTTTGCTGAGCGCCCCCAAACAAACCTGGCTAGTACTGACCGAAGGTTGGTGCGGCGATGCAGCGCAAAATTTACCCATCATTAGTAAAATGGCTGATTTTGCTTTTAATGTGGATTTGCAAATTATACTGAGAGATGAAAACCTAGACATCATGGATGCATACTTAACTGATGGCGGACAATCAATTCCCAAATTAATAGCATTTGATGAAGATAAAAAAGTGCTTTTCACTTGGGGACCAAGGCCTGAAAAAATGCAGGAGAAAGTAAAAGAATTAAAAAAAGCGGGCTCAGACTTTGTTGAAGAAGTACATAAAATGTACCCCAAAGACAGAGCTGTGAGTATTCAACAAGAGTTTCTGAATTTGTTGAGTTAAGCATCTGGGTACATTTTTTTATTTTAAAAAATAAATCTAGAAAAAATAGAATCCTTTTCTATTATTACTTTTTCTAATAAATTATTTGCATGTGCGCTAAATTTCGTGCCATCGGCATTGTTTTAAGAAAAACTAGTGCTGTGCATTTAGCTCGAAAAATGCCTGCTACCAAAACCTAGACACCGTAATGGGCTACTATAAATTTGTTTTTTTTTGTCTGAGAATAATTCTTCTTAGCCTACTCTCCTAGGCCGATTTTATGAATAACATGCAACTACCAATAATAGCCAAAAGTAGAAATATTGCGTTGTAATCTACCACCATATTTTTTATATTATGGTTTCAGAAACTGCCGATATTACTTTGCAACATTGGTTTTATGGCAGGCAGTGCAGGACTGTAGAATAATAAACTAGTGGACTGTATTTTTTTTTTGACCCATATACAGTCGCCTTGGTTATTATAAAACACCTTACTTTTATGCCAACGTAGTTTATGAAAAAATCGATTCAACTCCTTCTTGCTTTTATACTTTTTTCTGGCTCACTATGGGCGCAAGAAAATTTGCAAATGAGCATTGCAGATTCTTTTAGCATTAGCCGCGCCGAGTGGCAATTTTTAAATCAAATAGCCAACGAACAAAAACGGATTGACTTTGCCGATGGTACAAAAGATAGTTTTTTGAACCTTGATGAAGACATGACGCGCTCGCGTGCTTTGTCAAATGCTATTTTTAAAAAAGTAACACAATTTCAGTTTTACGTGGTCAATAATTTTGCGGACGGCGAAACCAAACGAGCTTTTCTCACCACCTTAATTTTAGAACTAAAAAAGGTCAACATCAATATTGATAAAAACCGGTTGGATGTAAATAGTAGCAAACGCACGTTTGACCAAGCCTACGACCTCGCCCGCGCTGTAAAAAAAAATAGCGGCGAATACTATATAAAAAATAATAGCTCCGAAGAGTTGTATGCACTCTCGCCCATGCTGGAACAGTACCCTGAGCTAATGCAGCAATTATTGCAACAAACTGCCAAGAGGTACCCCGACATTTTATTTTCACAACTCAAAACCTTGCAACCGCCATCGATAGCCGATGAGGTAGTGGTACAAACTGCTGTAAGCGAACCAAAATTGGTATTAAATTATGCCACCTCCACCGCGGTGGAGCGCGATATTGTTCGGCGAAATGAAAGCCAATATGTAAAAGATTTGGTGATGATAGCCGATAAAAGTAAAACGCCCTTGAAGGCAATTTATTTTTTGCCAGATTATAATGCTAAAAAATTGACGCTCGCAGAAATTGATAAAATTACCGAAGACAAAGATGCATACTACCAAAAACTAGTGGCGCGTTTAATTGCTTCGGATAAAGTAACAGAAAAAAAACAACTCACCAAGGAGCTGTATCAGGAAACAAAATATTATGTACAACAAATGAACGAACTACATTTTATGAGCGATGCGGCACGGTTCAAAAGTATCAGTGGTTTTTCGGCAGATGAGCTTTACTATATTATTACGCAAGGCGACGAGGAATTTTATACCAGCAGTTACATGGGCGCGTTCAGCCGGTTTTTATCAAAAATGAAACCGAAGGATGGCTATGATTTTTTGAACAAAATACAATTTCATAAATTCCGGACATTCATTCGCCTCTGCGGAAATTTTAATACGCTCACGCCTTTTTTAAAAACGATGAAAGACTCCGCCAAGCAAGAGCTCATGACCATGTTTGTAGGAAATTTGGATGGCGATTTGGAAAAAAGTTTGGAAGGAGCAATTGATGTAGCCACCACGTACAGCTCCGCCAAGGATACCGCCATCCAAAATTTAATCATCGAAGAAGTACAACGAAATAGAAATCAAGCAAGCCTCAGCGATAACCAATTGGCTTACCGTATTTATAACATTCTCAATATTTTGTTTACCGCTAGCGATAGTACCGTATCGGCTAAACTAAATGTGCCACCTATTGCCTCCCTGCCATACAGCGCCATGCAAAATGATAGTGGGGTCGTGGTGCAACAAATTTTCTTTCCCGGCGATGGCGATGGCAAAGGGGTTTTCAATAGTTTTAAAAGCCGACATTTTAATGGAAATTGGAAATTTACCGATGCCGAAGATTGGGTAGTTTTTGAAAGTAAAGGAAAATATAAAATTATAAAATATGCCAACAAACCCAAGGACGAACCGCAAGATGAAATGGCGCAAAAAGCATTGCAACAATATTTAATTGAAACAAATCAAAAACCATCAATCATAATTCAGCGAGGTCATAGTTACCACGTGGCCACTACGCTAGATCAACTAGCACCGTGCAATCGGGTAATAATACTCGGTGCCTGCGGCGGCTTCAATTACCTTGAAACCATTATGCGCAAAAGCCCCGATGCCCAAATAATAAGCAGCAAGCAAGTAGGCAGTGGCAGTGTCAACTGGCCTATACTGGATTACTTGGATCGTACAATGCTCGCAGGTAAAGACATTGATTGGGTAAGTATGTGGAGCGACCTTAGCAAACAGCTACGCGGCAATGCACTTTTTGATGATTACGTGCCGCCACATAAAAACTTAGGATCACTTTTTCTGAAAGCTTTTTATCGGGCTGAATTGGAGGAGGTGGAGTAGGAATGAGTATTATGATAATGATTTTACTTTTTAATTACTGGGAAGGAAGTATTTCAAATTATCTCAACATAATATGAAACAAGGATCAACACGTTGATTTTTTTCTCGCTTTCATTCCACTACTTTTTACAACAATAAATTCTCTACCCGCAACTAAATCATGAGCAACATTTAGAAATAAAATAGCTTGAACATCAACTACAAATTGGAGAAAAAATATTTAGATTAACAATGCAACTTAGCCTTTGTCTAGCATTTTTATAAATGCCCTAACATTTTAACAACCTAAATTCTACAACTTTCGCCAAACTTTGTAAATTGAGCAAAAATTTAAACCCTAATAATTATGAAAAAAACACTCGCATTACTACTGCTGCCCATCATACTATTTTGTATGGGCAATGGTGCACAAGCGCAAGACTTAAGCCAAAAAGTGCCTTTTAATAAAGATGTAAAAACAGGCGTTCTCCCCAACGGGCTTAAATATTTTATCCGAAAAAACAACAAGCCTGAAGGCAAAATAGAGTTACGCCTCGTGGTAAATGCGGGCGCCATTCAGGAGGATAATGATCAGCTTGGCCTAGCGCATTTTATGGAACACATGAATTTTAATGGGCTCAAAAATTTTCCTAAAAACGAAATCGTTAGTTACCTCCAAAGCATAGGTGTAGAGTTTGGTGCGGACTTAAATGCCTACACCAGTTTTGACGAAACGGTTTATATTTTGCCCATCCCAACAGATGATAAAGACAAGATAGAAAAAGGATTTACCATCTTGGCCGATTGGAGCGGAAACGCCTTATTGGAGGGCGATGAAATAGAAGCTGAGCGCGGCGTGGTGCTCGAAGAAAGTCGATTGCGCAAAGGTGCCAATGATCGTATGATGCAGAAATGGTTACCTAAATATTTGAACGGCTCGCGCTACGCGGATCGATTACCAATTGGTAAAGATCAAATTTTAAAAAATTTTAAGCATGACGTAATTAAGCGCTATTACAAAGATTGGTATCGCCCCGATCTGCAAGCTGTGATGGTGGTGGGTAATATTGAACCCAACGAAGCGGAGCGATTAATAAAAAAATATTTTTCAGGTTTTAAAAATCCTGCCAACCCACGGACGCGCCCTGCAAGTTATGATGTGCCACAACGCACCGAGAAAGATGCTATGGTGCTCACCGATGATGAAAACATGTACACCATTGTGCGCATCAATGGAAATTCTCGCCCTTCGCTAAAATCAGAAACGGCGGGCGATTACAAAAGCAGTTTGACACGACAATTATTTAGCACCATGCTATCAGCACGCTATGGCGAAATTGTAAATAGTGCTAACCCACCATTCTTTTTTGGCAGCACCAATATTGGTGGTGGCTGGGCAAGAGGCTATGAAAATTATAGCTCATTTGCCGTATGTGGAAACGATAAAATAGAAGAAGCCACCAAAACAATGCTGCGCGAAGCTTTTCGTGTGCGTCAGTTTGGCTTTACCGAAGCCGAGCTTACCCGAGCCCGCTCCGAAATTTTGAGCAACTATGAATTGTTATATAATGAAAGAGATAAAACGGCTTCAGGACAAATTGTTTCGGAATTAGTGCGCCATTTTTTGGAGGCAGAATCTGTGCCGGGTATTGAGTGGGAATATGAATTTGCCAAAGCGCAGTTGCCACAAATTGAGCTAGGAGATGTAAATCAAGTAGCCAAAGACATTGATTTGGATAAAAATTATTTTGCATTAATTACCGCCAAGCCTTCGGACAAACTACCCACCGAAAAAACATTGATGCAATGGGTAGATGAAGCGGCGAATGAAAAATTGGAACAGTATGAAGAAACTGCTATTGCCGATCATTTATTGCCTAAAGAACCTACGCCTGGTAAAATTGTAAAAACCGAAACTGACAAGGAACTCGGTACCACAACTTGGACACTTGGGAATGGAGCAATGGTAACCTTAAAACCAACCGATTTTAAAAACGATGAAATACGATTTGCTGCGGAGCGCAAGGGTGGCTACTCTTTGTATAAAGGCAAAGATATTTATAGTGGTTTTTACTGTAATAATGTAGTAGATGAAATGGGCTATGGTGAGTTTAACCAAAATGATTTGAATAAATTTTTGACAGGTAAAAAAGCAAGTGCTTATGTAGCGGCTGGATTATACACCGAAAGCATGGGCGGCGGTAGTACCAATAAAGATGTACAAACCATGTTTGAATTACTGAATCTAAAATGCAATTACGCGCGCATGGATGAGGAAGGATACAAATCATACATCAGCAAAGAAAAACAACAGGCAGAAGCCATGAAATCAAATCCTCGAGTGGCATTCTCGGCCGAAATGGAAAAATATATGTATAACAATAATCCGTACGCCAACAACTATCCCGACCCCGAATTTTTCGACGAGATTGACCCTAAAAATGCACTCGCATTTTACAACGAACGATTTAAAAGTGTAAACGGAATGCACTTTGTATTCGTGGGTAGTTTTGATGAAGAAGAAATGAAACCTTTGGTATTGAAATACATTGCTAGCATGGGAGGTGAAAAATTAAATACAAATTACAAAGATGTGGGAATGGAAAAACGCAAAGGGGTAAATGATTTTGTATTTAAAAAAGGAAGCGAAGAGCAAGCCATGATTATGGACAGAATATATGGCGATACAAAATATGATGCGGATGTAAATTCAAAATTGAACATTTTATCAGAAGTGATAAATAATAAAATAACCGTAAAACTGCGCGAAGAAATGGGCGGCATTTACGGTGGCGGTATGCGCGTATCCATGAATCAATATCCTGTAGAAACCTACGAGGTTGTTTCATATTTACCTTGTGGCCCCGAAAAATTAGAGGAACTTAGAGCGGCTTATGAGCAAATATTAAAAGACGTGCAAAAACCAAACGGCATTACCGCCGAAGATTTGAACAAAGCCGTAGCACCATCGTTACAACAGTATAGCGAAAAATTAAAAGACAATGGATATTGGCTCAGCGTATTATCTAACAGTTATTTGTATGGCAATGACCCTCACCGAATATTGGATTATTCCGAGCGAGTCAAAGCAATAAAACCTGAAGAACTCACCAAGCTAGCAAGCAAATATTTGAATGCGCCAAACAAGCTAAATGCCAAATGGATACCCGAACAGGCGAAACCGTAACTGAAAATTGATGATAAAAAAAGAGAGCTGCGGGGCTCTCTTTTTTTTTAAGGTGCTTTCAACTAATGGTGTTTGCCATAATGTAAATTGCCTAAAAAAACTTTTTCAAGAAAGCTAGCGCATTCTCACTAAAAATTTTATTAATGAGCTGCTGATTGGAAAATCCAAATTTTAGATCTTCCTGCTCTTTAACTGTAATCGTAAACTTGCTCTGAGCATCGCTGTACAATGTAATGTCCTCCGGCTCTTCGAGAAAGTAAAGCATAGTGGCTCGTACCGAATTAAAACTTGCAGCATCCGGGAAGGTGTCTAAGTGATTTATCAATCCGTCAAAATCACTACCAATGGCAAAAATGTTCCAGATTTTTTGTTTGTCTGTTACGCCATCTTCTACCAGCTCATCAACGGCGCAAAAAATATTGGCCCACAAACATTTTGCATATACATATTTGCACTCGTGGGGGCTGCGTTTTTTTAATTCTTCTTTTGCCAGCTCGCCCATAATTCTTTTCTCATCAAGTTGAATTCCTGCAATGCCATTGGCATCATATAATTGTCGAAGGTCTTCTCGGCAAGTATTAATTGATTTTTCGTGCAGGTAATATTTTCCGCCTGTAGCCGAGCGTTCGCTTAATTCCTGCGGATCATTTTTTACAAATTTTATCCAATCATCTAGCTTGGTGAGGCTCATACAAATGCCGGTGTGCGAGCAAAAAATTCCACCATTTTTTAAATCCCGATCTGTTTTGCGCAACGCATAAAATTCTTTGCGCGCCTGGCAGCTCATGTGTTTTATATCAATGACGATGGGGCGCGTAGGTTTGTCGTTATGTTCTTTTTTGGCAAGTTCTTTTAGCACCCATTTTCCATTTTCGTGTATGCCGGTATTGATGCCAATTTCTTGATTTACCAATCCGCCAATTAATCCTGCCAAGCTGCGCGAATGACCTACAAGCTGATTCCAGCAATGGTGACTTACGCCAACCGAGAAAATGGGCACTTTATAATTTTTTATTTCTCTTACGAATTTATTGACGTCATTGACAAACACACCATCATAAGATGGGTTGATGCGGGTATCTTTTTGCCACTTAATAATATCAGCACGGCCAGGCATTGTACAAAATGAATGCGCACCTTCGACATTTAGAATAATATTGACTTTGCTTTTATCAACTAAATTTTTTTCTAGTTCGGTGTATGTTTTAGGGAAATGAACTGAGTAGTCTCTTCCGTTTACCCGATTTTTTTTACCATCAAAAGCTATCAAATATTCATACTCTTTTTTAAAATACTCCTGATAGTAATGCTTCATTTCTACTTTTATAAAATCCACATCTTTGGACGTATAGCCAGTGAGTGCATTAATCGCTTTGCCGCTAAGCTGATGCTCGCGGTTAAATTTTTTGTCGCTTAGTATGGATTGCAAAAACTTTTTGAGCAATTGTTTATTCTCCGTATCCACCACTGTAAAGCCGCGCTCCATAGGCGTGATAGATACAAATGCTACGCGCACATCGCCCAAGAAAAGTTTTTCTACATTGGCTTGGGTAGCGAGGCGCACGTTGCTAAGTTTTTCTATTAAATTTTTTAGGGCTTTCAAAATGTCCGATTCTATTTCAAAATCAAATGATTCAAAAATGTTGCGGGTTTGGTTTCCAAATCCCGAGTGAAACGGTTTTTCGGCGGAGTGGCAATGGATGTCGATGTTCATAGTTTAATTAATTGATGGGTTAATGAATTTTTCTTTTTCAAAAAGGAAAACACTAATGCCCCCAATCTAAAATTGAAACCACAAATTAAATGATAAACAAGTTATATCCAAATGCTGATGAGGATTCGGTAATAGGAATCTTAAGAAAAAATTATTTTTTGTACCGCGCGTACAACTCCGAAAATATGGGGTGCTTCAAAATTGCTTTGTCAAGCCGGTTGAGGCAGTTTGCTTTTTGCACATTGATTTCGAGGCTCTCCTCCAAAAAAACAACCGCTTCTTTTAATCTGCCAAGGGCTAATAAAATACCGGCCTTGTAATAAGTAAATTCTACTTTATCGCCACAGTGGGTTTGTGCAATATTTATTTGTTGCAAGGCTTCATCTAGATAGTCAGATTGGTACAGCGCGTGTATTAGTGCTTGCCACGTTGATTTTATATCAGGGCGTAATTTTACCGCATTCAAATAACAAACTAGGGCTTCTTTTTCCTGCTGCAACTCCATGAGACAATTGCCCAACGCTAGGCAATACGTCACATTTTCTTTATTAATGTGCAGCGCTACGGAGTATGATTTTATTGCCTTTTCCCACTGCCGCTCTTTGCTATATGTTTCGCCAATTTTAAAAAATAGGCTGTCATCCTCAGGATTGATAAGTGAGGCTCGCCGATAAAAATGGCGCGCCTTCGCAAACTTTTTTTTGCGCTCCCAGCAGTAGCCCAGCGTTTCTAATATTACATCTTCGGGTTTAGCCAGTTCAATGTGTTCTTCTAAAATCTGTATGGCTTTGTCAAACTCTTTTTGCTGAATGTAACACTCCCCCAAATTGCGCATGGCGTATTCATATTTATCATCCAGCGCGAGGCAATATTCATAAGCGTCAATTGCCTCTGGGTATTTTTTTATACTTTGATACAACATGCCCAAATTGTACCAAGCCGAAGCATAAAACGGAGATTCCTCTAAAATTTGTTTATGCAGTACAATACAATCTTCTTGTTGCTTAGTAACGTCTGCCCAAAAACACATTCGCAATAGAGCATCTTCGTATTGCGGATTGATGGCGAGGGCTTTTTTTAGTGTAGTATATACTTTATCAAATTCAGTTTGCTCATCATAAATTTCGGCCAGCTCCATGAGTAGAAAAACTTTATCAATATCGTTAAATTTTTCAAGCTCCGTTTCGAGCATGTCGATGGCTTCTTTTGGTTTGTTGCATTCCAACAGTATTTCGGCGTGAAGTAGCAGCGTGTCCAAATCGCCTGGGGCGAGATCTTTTATTTTTTCGATAATTGCCAGTGCTTGTCCAGTTTTTTTTTGCGATAAAAGCCACTCCGCTTTTCGCATAAGTAAGGATGATGAAAATGGATAAATTTCGGTAGCATACTCGCAGGCTAATCTAAGATTTTCGCGCTCTCCAAATATTTCAAAATGGTCAATGAGTTGTTCAAAATCATCTTCGTGCAATGACTGATGGTCTTGCCCATGTTTTAGCTTATCGAATTCTTCTTTCAAAAATTCAATATCCTTATAGTCGTTATCTTCTTCGTCGTCGTCGTACATAAAAATTATGTATGGTAAATTTAAGGCCAAATGTAAATATGACCGTCACAAAATTGTTGAAATTTATACCGACAATGTCCAATTTGGTGATAAGGGGATGATGGTTTTTTTGGCAGGGCATCTTACCTTTATCCACTTATATGGAATCACTAAATCATCTACACAGTATCATTCGTTGGGTAATACTTATTTTACTCATTATTACAATTGTAAAAAGCTTTGACGGCATGCGCAAAAATGCCGACTATCTGCCCCAAGATAAAAAGTTTGCTCTTTGGACTTTAATAGCCGCGCACATCCAATTAGTCATTGGACTGATACAATATTTTGTAGGGCCTTGGGGACTGAAAAATATTCAGAATAATGGTATGGCGGTAGTAATGAAAGATAGCTACCAACGGTTTTTTGCCATGGAGCATATACTAATGATGATTATTGCCATTGCACTAATTACGGTGGGGTATAGCTCGGCCAAACGCACGTTGGCGCCCCGCAAAAAACATAAAAAGATTTTCGTCTTTTTCTTGATAGCGCTTATTATTATTTTGGCAGCTATTCCTTGGCCATTCCGTCCGGGCTTTGGTGGGTCTAGCTGGTTTTAATTTATTAATAATTTAATATGCTCGACAAAATATTCAAAACACATTGGCATTTCATGCGGTGGCTGCGGCTTGGCGTGGGCATTTTGGCGGTGGCCAATATTTTTTTTGACGGTGCTAATTGGTATCAAAACAAAATGAACCTTGTAATCCTTGCGGCGGGCATCTATTTTTTGTACAAAGCGCTTTTCAAT
>JBBSPP010000041.1:0-11389 GCA_038258625.1 Chitinophagales bacterium | reverse complement strand
GGTATTGAACGCAACGACAGGTTGTATTGTATTTACTGGAAACGGTACACAAGGAGCAAACGATACAGTAAAATCATGTGTGGTAGCTTGTAAAGGCGGCGTTTGTGATACGACTTTTGTATTCTTATTACCAAGTCCAAGACCAGACTCTATCTACAACACACCACCGTGCCCAACTTGCCCAAGCACCCCACTTTGTGCCACGGGCAATGATTTACCAGCTGGTGCGGGAGCCACTACTTATACCACTTGTGGCCTCAGCCCAAGTACTATGGGTACGCAGGTCTTGAACACCACAACGGGTTGTATTGTATTTACTGGAAACGGCACACAAGGAGCAAACGATACAGTGAAGTCTTGTGTGGTAGCATGTAAAAATGGCGTTTGTGATACGACTTTTGTATTCTTATTACCAAGTCCAACACCAGATACAATAACTACAACACCAGCATGCGCAACTTGTACTACAATTCCATTGTGTGCTACAGCTAATGATTTACCATCAGGTGCAGGCGCTACAACTTATACAAGCTGCGGCCTAGTACCAACCGGTATGGGTACGCAAGTGTTGAACACAACTACTGGTTGTATTGTCTTCACGGGCAATGGCACGCAAGGCGCTACAACAGTAAAAACATGCGTAATAGCTTGTAAAAATGGCGTTTGTGATACGACGTACATAAATATTTTACCGCCAGTTTCACCAGACTCAATTTACAACACCCCACCATGCCCAACCTGTCCAAGCACACCACTATGTGCTACAGGTAATGATTTACCAGCGGGTGCGGGAGCCACTATTTATACATCTTGTGGTTTAAATCCAAGTAGTATGGGTACGCAGGTATTGAACGCAACGACAGGTTGTATTGTATTTACTGGCAACGGTACACAAGGAGCAAACGATACAGTGCAGTCTTGTGTGGTAGCATGTAAAAATGGCGTTTGTGATACAACTTTTGTATTCTTACTTCCAAGTCCAACTCCAGATACATTAATTACTCGTGCGCAATGTGATACATGTACAACAATTTCGAGATGCCCAACCGCTGATGATTTACCAGCAGGTGCAGGTGCCAGAACGTATAGTACCTGTGGTTTAAGCCCTGCGGGTATGGGTACACAAAATTTCAATACAACCACTGGTTGCCTCACCTTTACTGGCAATGGCACACAAGGCCATAGCGATACAATTGTTACTTGTACAGTAGCGTGTAAAAATGGAGTTTGTGATACCACGGTGATTTTAATTTTACCGCCTGTAAAACCCGATACTGTTATGTCACCATTGCCAGCATGTGGTACTTGTGCAACCGGACCGTTATGTGCAACCGGCGATGATTTGATGCCGTCAAGTGCTGCGGCTACTTACTCCACCTGTGGATTGAGTGCTACACAGGCTACGCAAGGTTCGCTTGTAATTAATGCAAATGGTTGTTTAATTTGGACTCCTAACGGTACACAAACCGATACAATTAAAACGTGTATTGTGAAGTGTGTGGATGGATTATGTGATACGACATTCATTAGCATTCCTAAAACCACGAGTCCGTTACCAATCGTATTGACAGACTTTGGAGTCCGTGATAACGGATGTACGGTAAGCATAAATTGGACAACTGCCCAAGAGAAAAACGCGGATTATTTTAATGTGATGCGTAAAGGCGAAACGGAGAATAGCTTTATAATTATCAGTAAAGTAAAAGCCGCAGGCAATAGTACAACACCAAAACAATACAGCTATACAGATAGAAATATTGCGACGGGTGTGTATGAATACAAATTGGAAAATGTGGATATAGACAATAAATCCACGGAGTCACAAACCAAAGTGGCGCGTATAACTTGCAACAACAGCAAAATTATGGTCTATCCAAATCCTGCTTCCAATGTGCTGAACATTAGCATTGTTGCTGACGCGGTGGTCACCTTTGATATTACCTTCTTAGATATTGCAGGTCGCAAAATTTTGGAATCAGAAACGCTGATTGATGCAGGCAAGAAGACCGTTTATCTTTCTATTGAAAGTGTTGCCAACGGAGTATATAATGTGCAAGTAACCAACCGAGATACCAAAATTACCGAGACATTTAAAGTACAGATACAAAAGTAATCAGGCTTATGTAGTAGTGGTTTGATTATAGAGGTCGCCCTTTTTGGGTGGCCTCTTTTTTTTTATTCGCGGCTACGGTTTTATCTTTCTTTTTGTATGAAAAAAAATAAACTTGCCGTCAACATTTTTTGGTTTCGGCGCGATTTGCGCCTAGTTGACAATGTTGGATTTTGTAATGCGCTAAAAGGAAAATTGCCCGTCCTGCCCATTTTTATTTTTGATGTAAAAATTCTAAAAGAATTACCCAAAGACGATGCGCGGGTTTCTTTTATATATAATTGTTTGGCAAAAATGAATGACGAACTAAATGAAACCAACAGTGCCCTAAAAATTTATCACGGCAATCCTGAAAAAATTTGGGATACTATCTTACAAGATTTTAATGCACAAAACGTCATCACAAATCACGATTACGAACCCTACGCGCAGGAGAGAGATAAGGCGGTGAAAAATATTTTGGCCAAAAAAGAAATTGGTTTTCATACTTACAAAGACCAAGTAATTTTTGAAAAAAATGAAGTAACCAAAGACGACGGATTGCCCTACACCGTGTACACGCCCTACAAAAATAAATGGTACGAACATTTTACCGAAGACATGATAAGCGTGCCCAAAGCCTACAAAGAAAATTTGTTGAAGTTCAAAACTAATTTTCCTAGTTTACAGGATTTGGGTTTTAAAAAATCTGAAATAACGGTACGCCCCTTTAATTTGAACGAGCTAGATAATTATGCCAACACCCGCAATATTCCTAGCATTGATGGCACAAGTTACCTGAGCCCGCACTTACGATTTGGCACCATAGGCATCAGGCAATTGATGACCAAAGTGGGTATGAACAAAACCACTTTTATCAACGAACTTATTTGGCGCGAATTTTTTATGCAAATACTTTTTCACTTTCCCAAGGTGGTCAATAATAATTTTAGAGAAAAATACGACGGCATCAACTGGCGAAACGATGATGCCGATTTTCAAAAATGGTGCGAAGGAAAAACGGGCTACCCAATGGTTGATGCTGGCATGAGGCAGCTAAACCAAACGGGTTATATGCACAACCGTGTGCGCATGGTTACGGCTAGTTTTTTGGTAAAACATTTGCTCATAGATTGGCGATGGGGCGAAGCATACTTTGCCAAAAAATTGTTGGATTATGACCTCAGTGCCAACAACGGAAACTGGCAATGGGCAGCGGGCACGGGCTGTGATGCCGCGCCCTATTTCCGTATTTTTAACCCAACATCGCAGCTAGAAAAATTTGACAAAAAATTGGAGTACGTAA
Organism: Chitinophagales bacterium; assembly: GCA_038258625.1. Lineage (GTDB taxonomy): Bacteria > Bacteroidota > Bacteroidia > Chitinophagales > Chitinophagaceae > JAGNRR01. The sequence goes on along the minus strand of JBBSPP010000041.1, from coordinate 7,994 downwards.
AAAAATGGGTACCCGAATTGGAAACAAATAAATATCCGCCGCCCATGGTAGAACACAAATTTGCGCGCGAACGGGCATTGGCAGCTTATAAAGAAGGGATAGCGGACAAGTGATTGGTGATTATTATTTTTTGGAATGAAGAAATGAATCAGACCATGGTTTTATTAGTTGAATTTATTAGCTATATTTTTTGTGAAAAATAAGCAAGGAAATTTTTGAATAATTGGCAAAAATTGAAAATTAAATTTGTTCGTTAACAAATAATTGTATTACTTTTATACCTCAAACAAACACATTAATATTATGACAACACAAATTTTTAGTGTGCGGGCGGGGGATACTTAGAACACACACACACACACACACACACAACAAAGTTTGGGTTTACACGTTAATCTTATTTTTTATGACAAGTTTTTCCCAGATTGCAAATGCTCAAAATTTTTCCCTTCGCTTAGATGAAAATAATCTTCCGTCTGGGTATACTGACGACCGTGAAGCGGAAGCCGCCATTGTGGAATTTCATGACGGTGCTAATGATGGCACATTGATTTGCAGGGCAATGTTGAATGCTAATTCAAGTCTTTATGATCTTGTATTAATCGCCTATGATTTAAGCGGTACACAATTAAATGCTCAAGTTATCCCTGCAACAAGTTTTGATTTGGTGCCGGCAGGTGCATGTTACAATTCCAATACCGGAGAATATTTGATCTACGGAAACGTAACAAATAGCGACCCGTGGTACGTTACGGTGAACAATGGCTTAAATGTTATGAATGATGGCGCTATCACGTCTCCTACTGTTTCACCCAATAATGTTTTGACCCTGACTGATGCTGTAGCAGTAGTCAATAGCCCTGCAAACGTTGATTTTTCTTTCGTCGCGAGAAACTCAGCAAGTTCTGGAAATCTCTTTAATACAGGAAGTTCGCTCGTTCTCATAGAAATTCGTTCTACTGCTACTATGCCTTTATTATCTTATGTAGATATTACCTCGCTTGGAGTTACTCCAAGTAGTACTTATGATTTAGGAGTGGATGGTTTTGGAACAAATATTGTAGAAATTACTTCAAGCACGAACGGTGGGTATTTTATTACAGGCCGGGTAGATAATGCTGCATTTTATATGCGTACAGATTATTTAACAGCCTCCACTAATATGCGCGCTTATGCTATTGAATATGCAAGTACTACCCTGAACGCTATGGCGGCCTGTTATTATGCTACTGAGGACATTATTTATGTAGCAGGTACGGCGAGTAATTCGACCCATCCTATGGGTTTTTTCTTCGATAAGTTAAGTAGTGTCAGTTCTCAAGCACCGGGAAGTTTGACATACTTTAATACACCATTGTGTCGATCCAATGTTTTTATCAGTTCAACATCTACTGAGGGGTTACCCATACTATATATGGATAATACAACCTTAGCGTCCTGTGATAATTTTGGAAATATTGGATTTCCTTCTGTAGAAAGTATGAGCAGGGAGATTTTATACAATGGCGAAATAAGAAGCCTTGTGGCTATTCGGTTAAATGATGTGAATTACACTATACCCGGTACTTGCACAAGCAATCCTGTTTCCTCCAATTATATGCTCCCAGGTTTAATATCCTTGACCGGTGTGGATGATGAGGAGTTTACCGATCTTTCTTGGAATACATCCACCAACGCAGGCAACTGGTTTTACCCAAGATATGATGGCAACTCGGCACCTGTTTATTACGACAATCTTCGAGATTTGAATAATATGTATTATCCGCACAAACAATTTTTTACCTATGAGCCAAATACTACCTCTACCGACCAGCACGCCATGATAGGTTCCTATACCACATTTGCCGGAAACCCCCAAGAACCTGTGCTTATACAAAACGATAATGACTACATTGAAAATGGTTGTTCGTCTATCTTAACACAAGATATTCGGATAAATGTAGCGGTTAATGCTTTTCACAGTTTAGGTACTCCGACTTTATCTAACCCAACCCCCACATACGCTTTGGTTGGATTTAGTAATAACTCCATTACCTTAGATGAAGATAATTGTATTTTCAATACCAACCTATTCAAAACTACTTCCACCACAAAAAAAGAATTTGGGATTGATAAGCCAAGTTTATTACTTCGTGAAAATATTTTACATTGGTCAGGAGATAATAATTTGATAGCCGGAATAGATATTATTTCGGTAAGTGGACAAAAGATTAAATCCTTATCAAAGTTTGAAATAGAATCCAAAAAATATGGCGGAGAGGGTTTAGCCCAAGGCTTATATATCGTTCAACTTAAAAGAACGGATAATTCTTCGCAAAATATAAAATGGATAGTCAACTAGTTTATTACTCTTTGTAAGCCTTTTTATTAAACTTCTTCATTTCTCATTTTTATAGTAATATGATTTCTTCACGCATTTTTACCATTCGTAGTATTTATTATATAAGCATTTGGCTGACGCTAACGACCGTTAGCGAATATAGTTACGCACAGTGTAATTATTCAGGCGTACATCATCAGCTTTCCGGAGGCACAGAGTTAATGATTTCGCCTCGACCGGATATTTCAACTACAGCATATCAAGTTTATCTTAGACTCAATCGGCCGGTAGATGTAGCCGGAATATATTACACACCATTTCCGACAATAGCAGCAGCCACTAAACGTACGCAAGGATTTCGTCGCACAGATAGTTGTAACGGAAAATTTATATCAATCAGCACCACTCCACCACCACCATTTACTTTAAATAGTTTGCCGGCCAATCCCTTTACAGCCGCCTCGGATACCGCATATATTTTTAAAGGTTGTATTCCTCTTAATTTCCCGCAGACACCGTTCAACTACTTTCCGGCAGATACTTTCATTTTCATGAAAGAATATTGGCGAAGTTATATTATCAATATGCCTTACCAATGCGGTAAGTTTCAGATTGAATTAACTAGACCCACTGGAGACATAGATTCATCTTCAAATATTAGTTATACATGCGGCAGCGGCACATTACATCCGTTGTACGGTTTATTTTCTGTAACCAATGAATTCGATGAAGACGGCCCCACCCCTTTAATCCAATTTCAAAATATTATACCCAATCAAATGCCTCATTATCTGAGTCAGTTATCATTTTTAGCCCGCGCTAACCAATGGACGAGTTTTCAGATGAACCCCGTAGATCCTGAAGGCGACAGTTTGGTATTCTTAGCTTCTGAAAACATTATGCCTTATTACGCCGGGTTTTATAAAGGGATGAATAATATGAGTGCTTACGGTCATTTCTTACCGCGTGATCTTATTATCAATCAAAATACGACTGACACGCTCGGCGTACGAATAGATACCTTTGGTACATCTTATGCCTGCATACCCGGTCAAAGCGGTCCCAATTGCACCCGATATAACTATCTCAATAATCCTTTTGATTGTGATAGTACTTACAGTGTAAATCCTCAAACGGGTGAGGTACGATTTTATACCACCACGCCTAATCAATATGTATATGTAACAGTAAAGGTGGACGAATACCGCCAAAGCACGTGGCTAAGTACAAGCTATAGAGTGTTGCGCATATTTACTATACCCGCTGGTTATAACGGTCAGCCACTCGTGGTGGTGGATACGCCCAATGTGCAACAAGCCGCCATCGCGGGTGATTTGGAGTTTTATGCTTGTGTGGGTAGTAATATTAGTATCCCCATTGATTTAAAAGAGCCTCAAAATCTAGGGCAATTAAATGTAAGCGATGACCATTCTACCTCACTGCCCGCAAGCAATATTGTATATCAAAATAACATTACCGATAGTGTGCGTGCGCTTTTTACATGGAGCCCGCAGCTTGCTGATACGGGTTGGCATAATGTACTTTTTACTATTGTAGATAGCTCGTGCTCACTTTCGGAGTTTATTACTACAACAAACAGAGTACTAAGAATATATGTAAGTGAAAATGGGTTGAGTACGATTGCAGATACGAGTATTTGCGCAGGTGATTCCGTGAAATTGATTGCACGCGGCGCGGGCAATTATGTGCAATGGCATGTACTAAGTGGCAATCTTAATAGCCTAAGTTGTACCAACTGTGCATACCCAACCGCCACGCCTACAAAAACTACCATCTACGAAGTGGTAAGTCAGCTAGGTAGTAATTGTAAATCACGCGATACAGTTACAATAAATGTACAAGAAAAATACTCCGTAAGCGCACCCAACGTCACAGCCTGTGGCCAAAAAGATAGCGTACAACTAAAAGCCACCATCAGCAGCACGTTAGCCACCGCCGCCCAAATTATAAGTTGGCAACCAATTGCCGGCATTATAGGCAATAACAATACAAAAAACATAGCCGTAAACCCCAACATTGATACCACCTACATTATCACCGTGGCTGATACGCTCGGTTGTTTCATGGTGAGCGATACAGTAAATATTCGGTACGATAAAAACTTTTCGGCAACGCTACTCACCAGCAAAAGCGATATTTGTATAGGCGATACCGTGCAACTTTCTATACTAGCCACGGGCATAAGCGGCATTACCTACGCGCCCAATTATAATATTACCAATCTCACCGGCCCAGCCACACAAGTGTATCCGGATACCAACACCACCTACACCGCCACCATAAAAAGCAACGCCAGCAACTGCGAAATCACCCTAAGCAAAACAATAACAGTAGCCAACCTAGCCGCCGACGCCGGCCCCGACCACGAAATATTCGATGGCGAAGAAGTAATCCTAGGCGGCCCCAACTACCGCTGCGCCAACGGCTGCGAGCTTACATGGATACCCAGCATTTACATAATCGACCCCGGCAATTATGATATGGGCAGGGCATTAGTCCGCGCCCGCAAAAGCATTCGCTACGTACAAATACTCCGCAGCGGCCTAGGCGGCTGCGAAGACCGCGACACGGTAAACATAACCGTAAAATGCACCGACATTTATATGCCCAACATTTTCAGCCCCAACAGCGAAAACCTAAACCGAAAAAACCACACCTTCGGCCCCAATAATATTGGCTTGTTAGAAATGGAATTCCGAATTTTCAACCGTTGGGGTCAGCAAGTATTCTACAGCACCCATCCAGATAACCGCTGGACGGGCGACTACAACGGCAACCCACAACCCCCAGGCGTTTACGTATGGAAAATAAAAGCGCGCTGCCCTGAGAGTAATACCATTATCGAAAAGGTGGGGAATGTGACTTTGGTGCGGTAAAAATTACGCGCTCACTTTCGCCAAGCGACCGTCAATGCGTAAAGCTTAAACATTGGCAATAATCGCAGAGTAAAATCTTCAAGAGATAGTTATTTTATAATCTTCGCCTTCGTAATCCGCACATCTTCCACAGGTCTATCGCTGGGCGCACGCTTGATGTTGGCAATTTTGCTCACTACATCTAGCCCGCTCAGCACTTCGCCATACACGGTATATTCGTTATCCAAAAAAGCGGTACCGCCTTTTTCTTTATAAATTTTGCGTTGCTCGGGCGTGTACTTAAATCCTTTACTTGTTTCCAGCTGGTCTAGTTCGGCATCGGTTAATGTTTTGCCTTCTACTATATAAAATTGGCAACCGCTACTCGCTTTTTCGGGGTTGCTAGTTCGGGCTGCGCAAAGGGCGCCTTTTTTGTGAACATATTTTGATACCATAAATTCCGCAGGGATGGTATAGCCAATATCGCCATTGCCGAGGGGCACGCCTGCCGCTGCGGTTTTGCTGGTAGGGTCGCCGCCTTGTATCATAAATTGCGGTATCACTCTATGAAAAAGTACGCCATCATAAAAACCATCTTTCACCAATTTCAAAAAGTTTTTGGCGTGCTGCGGCACATCTTCGTACAGTTGTAATGTGATGTCGCCCTCCGTAGTTTGGAGTAATACTTTGTAGCTTTCTTTAGTATTGTTTTTTTTGAAAATAGAACAAGACCCTAAAAGACTGATGGCTAATAAACCGAAAATTATTTTTTTCATACGGTTACAATATTATGGCAATTTTTGTTTCTCAACCATATTCTAAGGATAGAAAATAAAGCGAATGAAAATTTTCTATTAATAAAAATATACCTTTAAAGTTGTGAAAACATTTATAGAACGAGCCACCCTCAAAGACAAAAAACTAATCGCCCAGCTAGGAGCAAAAACTTTTGACCAAGCATTCCGAGGTACTTGTACCGACGAAGATTTAGAAGGCATACTACAAGAATTTTACAATGAAGAGCAAGTAGGCAAAGAACTAAACGACCCACAAGATTATTTTTTTATATTGTACCATGGCGATGTAGCTGCGGGATATGCACGAATAAATTTAGGTAAAAAAACGGAGAAACATTTCGAGGATAAAAATGCCGTTGAACTCATGCGCATTTATTTTTTGAAAGAGATTCATGGAAAAGGATTGGCCAACGAGCTACTGAATTATTGTTTTGATTTTTTAAAAAATAAAGGATACAATACAGTTTATCTCAGCGTGTGGGAGCACAATCTTCGCGCGCAGGCTTTTTATAAAAAACATGGATTTGTAGATTCCAATATTGAAAATCCATTTCCACTAGGCAGCACGCCGCAGATGGATTGTTGGTTTGTAAAAGAGTTGTAGGATTTCATTAACCATCAAAATCCATACCTTAGCATTTATGAAATTTTTACTCGCTTCGATATTTTGCCTCTCCACTTTTTTATGCCAAGCACAATACTCGTTTGAACTAAAAGTAGATTACAGCAGCCGCATTGGTAACACAGATAATTTTTCGGTAAGCGGTGATTTGATAAAAGGAAAAATAGAAAATGGCAAAAAATATTATACCACAGAAGGTGCCGAGCTAAAGGTAATAAATTTAATGTCCGCAAAAACTACTACCTCGGTAGATGAAGCCATTGCGCCACAAAAAGTAAGCATTGGCTTGGAGTGTAAAAACTTTGTACCCCAGCAAAATGTAATGCTATTGGGCATCGCCACACAGCCAAGTTTTGGTGGAGCAATGGTAAAAACGTACGATGACGAAATGCCCGAAGGCATGATGCAGGTAAAAGTAAATGGCATGATGTTTAAAGGAAAACAAATTTCAAAACCTATAAAAACGAAGCAGGGTGATGTACTCGATATGTTTTATAAAGCAGGTGGCAACCGTGTTTTTTGGTTACAAATTGGCAACCTAAGCAAAATAGAAAATTTGCCCATGCGCTTGCCCGCCGATTCTTCTTTGATTGGTACTGACCAACCATATTGCAAAATTGCATTTATGCCCGATGGTTTTTTGCCAACCGACTTACCCAATAATTACAAAGCCTACGAAGACAAAACGGGCGACGCGAGCATACTAATTACTCAATTAAAAAAATATACGTTCCAAGCCACCATAGAATTTGGCGGTGCGCTAAAACCAAACAGCAAACTTTTAGAAGAGAATCCGGATGCAGGCATTTTGAATTTGACCAACGGGCGCGTGGATAAAATTATGTATGAGGAGCACTAGCACTAAAAAAATTTGGACAAGGTTGTTCACTTATTTTGTTTGCATTTTTTACATTCTGGTCATCAATATTTTTTTAGAAAAACAGTTACCGAATATTTTCATCCTCCTTAATCCTAAGTTCCACAATTTGCCAAACATCCGACCGGCTGAGCCAATTAGTATAATTAAAATTTTCGAGCCAAAGGGGCAAGCCGCTAAATATGATTCGGCTAGTGTAGTTTGGAATTTCTACTTTTTCGGCCCAATTTTTTTTCAAGTATAAAGCACTTGGCAGGTGATGCTCCACCACATAGTTTGATAGATTTTCATCAGCTGAGATGACGACTGTTTTTAAATTGGGCGCAGTGTAAAAATTTGTTTTTAGCCCGCCAATATTATAGGCATTACCTTTTTGGCTAATAATAATGTTGGGTGTTTTTGAAGCAAGGGAATATAAAAAATGGTACGCTCGAATGCTGGCTTGGGCAGGCGAAAAAGTGCCAACCAACAGTAAAAGCCCGTTCAGGATGAGGCAGGTTAT